>CAZBUA010000015.1:0-12152 GCA_964494975.1 uncultured Muribaculaceae bacterium | reverse complement strand
AAACAAAATCCGGCTTGTTACTACCGGTACCTACCAGGCTTACTAATTTATTTTTAAACTTATTATACGTTATTTTATTCTTATTAAACACATCAACTAACCTACTATCTTTAAGTAAGGATAACATTAGATGTTCACTACCAACATAAGGATGATTTAATTCATTACTTTCTTTTTCCGCTTGCTTTAATATATGCTGAGTTTCTTCACTAAAATTAACAAACATGTACTAGCTCCTTCCTATACATACTATGTTTGTTATGGTAATAATATTTTATTTCAATACAAAAAACAGACAACTATTTTTGTTGTCTGTTTTAATTATTTATGTTTATACTAATGCATAAACGATTACAGCTACTGCAATTATTACTAGTAAGAATGCTAATAATACTTTCCAAATAGCTTTTAACCACTTACCATAAGGAATATCTAAGTAATATAATCCTATTACTAATCCTACTGAAGTTGGTGCTACAAGCATCATTAAGTAGAATACGGTTTGGATGATATAACCTAAAACTCCATAGTATGCATCATTAGTAACTACTGATGTATATACCGTACCTAAAGTTGAGATAAAGTAATAGAAATCACCAGTTAAAATACTTCCTATCATTGTTGAGAACGTAGCAGTTGCTATGTTAAATCCTTTTGCAACGCTTAATAATGCGTGAGTAATCGTTACGTTAATTCCGGTTGTAACCATCATAACTAAAACGATACTAATTAACATTGCAGTAAGAGCTACTGGCAATATCTTCTTAATACCAGATGTTACTGTTGAAACAAAATCGTTAACTTTAAACTTATTTGCTAATGCAATAACACCAGTTAATAAGAACAAGAATATTGAAACATCGGTCATTGACCAAGTTCCAAATGCTCCGATAACACCAGTTGATGAATAAGTTGATGAATCAACCGTTACTGGAGCTCCTATGATATTATTAAATACTGCATAGTTTCCTATTTTTAAACCACTTACCCATGTATTAAAATCAGTAAATACAGTTGTTGTAAATAATGATTCCCAAGGAATGATTACAAATAGTACGAATACTGCAAATAATATCATACTTGTTACGTATGCAACGTGACTTCTTCTTTCACTAGTAGCATTAATCTTACCATCTTTATCAGCTTTCTCAGTTAATACGGTAATGAACTCTGCTATTGAAAGAATTGTTGGAACCAAAGTCCAGCAGAATAATATTGATAATACTCCTGCTTTAACTTTACCAGCATAGAACTTTTGAACTCCTAAAGTACCAAATAATATTGTTAATATTGCATATAAAGCTTTATTAACTTTCTTTCCAGACTTAGCAGTTACTTTCTTAACAGGTGCTTTTTTAGTTTCTGCTTTTGTATCTGTTTTCTTAGCAGCTACTTTTTTAGCAGGGGTCTTCTTTGCTACTACCTTCTTAGCAACTTTGTTTCTTGGTGTGATAAAGAAAAGTAATATTGCTAATAATAGTACTAACGTAATTACGTTAACTAGTAATAAAGAGTTTACTTCTAAACTAAATACTCCAAATAACGTTGCGTTATAGATTGAACACATAGAACCAACTAAGCAAGCTACGATTGTTGAACACAACACAGTTATGTTATCTAGTTCTAATCCTTTCATAACCTTGTATATGAATGGCATGAATACGATCAAGATTAATGCATCATTAACTACTGCTGCAAATATTGCAAATAGTATTGTAGTTATGATAACAAATAATCCCTTTTTATTCTCAAATGTCTTTGTAACTTTTTCTGTGAAAGCATTATATAAATCAATCTTATTTAATACTGCATACAAGCATGCTGTTGCAATTAAGAAAACCGCAATCTTATTAAAATATGAAATACATATGCTTAAATCAGAAAACATTGCCCATACTCCAACACCTGATACTCCTGCAGAAGTAAGATTACCACTGTAGTCTAAGTAAGATCCTGGAATAAATAAAGTTAATAGCCATGCTACTATTACGGTGATAGCTAAAACTTTAAACAAATTATACTTTTTCATTGTTCCTCCCTAATATTTTATATTATTGGTTTTAATTAGCATACTCACACCATGATGCTAACTTCTACCTACACATTAATTATATCACATTTTTTTTAGAATGTTTCCATATATTCCTTTATAATACTTATAAATTCTTCTTTTTTATTAATTTGATAAAGCTTTTTTTTAATATTTACCCCTCCTGGTAATCCTTTTAAATACCAAGCCCCTTGAGTTCTCATTTCTAGTAAGGCTACTTTTTCAGGTTTTATCTTTAATAAATAGCTAAAATGCTTTAAACAAGTTTCCATTCTTTCTTTTGGAGTTTGATCTTTTAATAATTTCCCTGTGGATAAATAAGTTACTATTTGCTTTATTAAGTATGGATTACCAAGGGTAGCCCTACCAATCATTACGGCATCACATCCGGTTTCATCTAGCATTAGTTTAGCATCTTGTGGACTTTTAATATCACCATTACCAATTACTGGAATTGATACGGACTGTTTAACTTGTTTTATAATATTCCAGTCAGCGCGTCCCTCGTACCCCTGGCTGCGCGTTCTGGGATGAATAGTAATGGCAGAGGCTCCTGCTTTTTCACAAACAGATGCTACTAATGGTGCATTGATGCTTTCTGAGTCCCATCCACTTCTTATTTTTACAGTTACTGGGCACTTAACAGCACTAACTACCGCTGATACTATATCATATATCTTGTCAGGATCTTTTAATAAAGCAGACCCAGCTTGAGCTCTTACCGCTACTTTTGGTACCGGACACCCCATATTAATATCAATTATGTCAGGATGCATCTTTTCTTCTATTATTTTGGCAGCATTAACAAAGCTATCTTTATCACTACCAAATATCTGTTGCGCTATTGGTCTTTCTTCCTCAGTCATGTATAGCATATCTATGGTTTTATCATTATCATAAACAATAGCTTTATCACTTACCATTTCTGCATATAAAAGACCACAACCCATTTCTTTTATAATCCTTCTAAAAGCGCTGTTACAAACACCTGCCATTGGAGCTAAAACAACGTTATTCTTAATTTCAACATTACCAATCTTAAACATAATAATCACCTTTTATAATTATATAATAAAAAGAAACTAATTAAAAGTTTCTTATTTAATAATTATTTCTCCTTCATCCCCATTTTTGATTAAAAACGCATTTGCATCATCAGTATCTAAATGCACTTCATAATCATAATTATCACTTATTCTAACGTATAAATTATCTAATGTTCCCGGCTTTTCTCCCTCTATTCTTAGTGATACAAACTCTTTACCATAAAGGCCTCGTTCAATAGCTTGTTGTGTATTAGCATGAACGTGTCTAGAAGCAATTATGGCAGCGTTTTTTGTTATCTTACCTTTAGGACCTATAATTGTTATCTCAGCAGCAGCATCCAAGCAACCAGAATTTCTAACCGGTGGATTTATACCTAGTTTAAAAGAATCTGTCTTTGAGATTTCTACTTGTGTCTGACTTCTTTCAGGTCCTAATATTCTTACTCTTTCAATTACCCCTTTAGGGCCCTCTAAAGTTACCTGTTCATTACACGAAAACTGCCCAGGTTGTGATAAGTCTATCTTCTTTGTTAAGACATAACCTTCTCCAAATAATTGTTTTAAATCATCTTTTGTTACGTGAACGTGTCTAGCTGAAACGCCTATGTTTACCTTCATAATTACATCTCCTATTTAAATAATTATAACATATTTAATTCAATTAAATCATATGTTTAATTGAATTATTAAAAAGGAGAAAAAACATGAACACAAATTATTATTCTAACCCTTCATACCCAGCTGTTGGTAATGATGGTTTTCAAGCTACAGCTATGGGAGGTGTGGCTTCAGTACCAAACAACAATAATGCTTTAGCTAACGTACAAGCTAATAATAACATGTTAGATATTGAACAATCATATGTAGAAAACATATTAAGATTAAACAAAGGAAAATTAGCTACTCTTTATTTTTCTTATCCAGACTCAGTTGAGTGGAGGGATAAAACTTATACCGGAATTATTGAAGCAGCTGGAAGAGATCATATTATTATTAGTGATCCTAAAACAGGAAGATGGTACTTGTTACTTATGATTTATTTAAATTATGCAGATTTTGATGAAAAAATAAATTATAGCAAAGATTTTTATTATCAAAATTAATTTATATTAACTTGTAAATATTAGCTACTTTTGTTATAATCATCATAGAATAGAGGTAGATAAAATGATATATGTAGGAATTGGTTTTTTAATATGTCTTATAGTAGCAACATATGTTATGTACCATAGTAAATTAAAGTATTTAAGTATTGAGCTTAAAGAAGTAGAAGAAAGAATTAATAGTACTTTAATAAAGAGAAAAGAACTTATTAAAGATTCTGAAGAAATGATTAAGAGTATTGTTAAAACTGATAAAGAAATATATCAAGATATGGATAAATTAAATGATAAAGACATTAATATGATAAAGTTAGACAGAATGTTACTTACTTATATGAATGAGTTTTATTTAATAAGAGATAAATATCAAAAGCTTCAGAATGATGATGAGTTTCAAAAGATAACTTTTTCTATTAATGAAACAGAAGACTTACTTAATGCCTATAAGGAATATTATAATGATGTATCTCAAAAATATAACAAGTTAATAAGATCTTTTCCAGTTATTATTACAACGGTTATTAAGAGGAGAAAAAAGAAAGAATTCTTTGATAAAAAAAGTTCTGATGATAGTGATGAGTTAAAATATTAAAAGAGATTAAAATTTAATCTCTTTTTTATTTATTTCATCTAAATATTTATTTGTTTTAGAAAATGGTTTACTACCAAAAAATCCGTTGTATGCAGATAGTGGAGACGGATGAGCTGATTCTATTATTAAATTGGTTGGATTAGTTATTAAAGACTTTTTATCTCTGGCCTGTCTTCCCCAAAGAATAAAAACAACGTTATCTAGTTTTTCATTTATCTCTTTTATTACATAATCAGTAAATATTTCCCAACCAATATCCTTATGAGAATTAGCCTTATCTTTTTCTACGGTTAATACCGTATTTAATAAAAATACTCCTTGTTTTGCCCAGTCTGATAAGTCAGTATCTGTTCTTTGAACCCCTGTATCATCATATAATTCTTTAAATATATTTCTTAAAGATGGTGGTGTTCTTACACCTCTTCTTACTGAGAAAGATAATCCCATAGCTTCTTCTTCACCATGATATGGATCCTGCCCCAAAATAACAACTTTTATATCTTTAAAATCAGTTAGTTTAAAAGCATTAAAAAGATCTTGTGCTGGAGGATATATTGTTTTATTTAGTCTTTCTTCCTTAACAAACTCTTTTATGTATTTAAAATAATCTTTTTGCATTTCATCATGTAATATTTCATCCCAACCATTATTAAACATAATTAACTCCTATACTTGTTTTATCTTAACATATTTATATAAAAATAAAAAGTCTTACTTGTGATAAGACTCATTATTTATTATTCTAAATGAACGGTATATTTGTTCTAATAATACTACTCTGAACAATTGATGTGGAAAAGTCATCTTTGAAAAAGATAACTTGTAGTTTGATCTTTTCTTAACTTCTTCTGAAAGACCATAAGAGCCACCAATAACGAACGTTATGTTATTGGATATATTCTTATCTATAAAGTTAGAAAAACTTACTGAATCAAGGCTATTACCATCTATTTCAAGAGTAACAACATAATCTTTATCATTTATCTTAGATAATATTTCTTTACCCTCTTCATACATTGTTTTAGAAATATCAAAGTTGTAATCAGATACTTCGGTAATCTCTACTTTAGAATATTTACCTATTCTTTTTAAATACTCTTTAACTGCTAAAGTAAAATAAGATTCTTTTATTTTACCAACACATATTATCTTTATCATACTTCCATTAATTCCGTTCTTTGTTTTTGTTTTGCTATCACAACACGTTTAACCATTTTATTCTTTGATTTTAATGTATTACTTACCGTTTCTTTAGCTTGATTCGGTGTGTTATTATCATCACTTAGGTGTGATAAAACAACGGTCTTAGTATTATTACCAATAAATTCTGATAAATAATAAGCGGCATCATCATTTGATAAATGTCCTTTATTACCCAAAATTCTTCTTTTTAATTGATATGGATAACTACCATTCATAAGCATCTCAACATCATGATTACTTTCTAATACATATAAATTACGATTAGATAATAGTTCAAAATACTTATTATTTATATATCCAGTATCGGTTATGTAAACTACTGACTTATCATCCGAACTTATTACAAAACCAATAGAACCTTCAACATCGTGTGAAGTCTTAATAACGTTAATCTTTAAATCACCTATTATGGTTTCATCCTTATCAAAAAGTTCATAATCAAAATCACCTAAGTACTCATGTAATAATTCTAGTATTTTTTCATTTACGTATATTTTAGGATGATATTTCTTTAGAAATACTTTAAGTCCTTGTATGTGGTCAACATGTGTATGGGTTATTAAAATTGCTTCTATTTCTTTTGGTTTAACATCTATCTCGTCTAACTTCTCTTCTACATAAGATTTAGTAACACCAAGATCTATTAAAATCTTGGTGTTTTGTGTTTCAATTAGGGTGCTGTTACCCTTACTACCACTTGATAATACTGCTATCTTCATTAGTATAAGATTGACGGATCAAGTGCTATACCACCACGGAATGGCATACCGCCACTATATAAACCAAAATGCAAATGTGTTCCTTGTGCATTGCCAGTATGTCCCATACCACCTATTTGTTGACCTTTTTGTACCGTTTGACCAGACGATACACTTATGAATTGCATGTGTGCATACAAAGTATAATATCCATTATTATGATCTATTATTATATAATTACCAAGGCTCCATGTTTTTCCTGTTCCCATGGTAGCAGTTACAACCGTACCTGCTCCTGCTGCAAAGATTGGTGAACCCTCACCACATCCAGCTATGTCTAAGGCATCGTGGTGAACACCCCAACGCCATTCAAAACCACTTGATATGTAATAAGTAGATAATGTTGGCCAAGCCCAAGTTCCAGAAGCTGCTACAATGTAAGTACCAGTTGATTTAGTACCTAACCTTACAACCTCAGAAACAGATGGCGTTAACGTTTCAGAACTTACAATATATACGTTTGTCATCTCTCCATTAACTGACTTAATCTTGGTTGTTAACCTGTCCATACCATTTTGGCCTTCGGTTTCAACAACTTCAACTCCCGCTGTTAAAGAAGAATCATAATTAGTAACAGTTTGAAATTTACTTTCCTGATCAACAACGTTATGTGTCTCAACAACAACATCAATTATTGGATTAATTAATCCTATTTTTACTTGTTGTCCTGCTGATAGTAAGTTATTCTTACTAGTAAACTCCGGGTTAACAATAAGAAACTCTTCCACGGCTAATTTATTCTTATCCGCTATGGTTGCAATTGTATCACCATCTTGTACCGTATAATACTGATCATCTTTTACTTCACCAAACAGCAAATATTTAGTAAGCTTTTTTTCATCGGTAAATATTTCTTCATCAGTTGATATATATCCTTCTTTTATTGTTATATCCTGATCAATATAAATATCTTCTATAAGAGAACCTGTATCCTTTATTTCGGGCTGTGTATCGTTTTCATAATTGTCAACATCATCTTTAGATACAAAAGCATTAACTACTGACTTAACAGCTTTATCAAACATACTTTTGTTAAGAACGTTTATAACTATTGATTTCTCACCTTCAGTATTTGATTTAATAGTTGCCTTATATCCCTTTATAGTAAATGGCTTTTCTTCTTTAATAATGTTATGAACTTGTTTAGCAGTTAATACTTCTTTTTCATAAGTAGTACATTTCTTAATATCTACGCCACTAGGAACATATACCTTATCAACACCAAACTTTTCTTTTAGATCTTTTTGTTCATCATTAATATAATCTTCTAATTCCTGCTTATCTTTTATGTTTCCTATAACCTTACCATCAAGATACACCTTATAAACTTCTTTAGGTGTTAATTGATACTTTTGAGTAAAATTAACAAAAAACATTATTGCAACCGCTAAAGCAATTGCAAACAAATAAGTTAACCCCGTTTTTATTACTTTAATCATAACTATTCACCAGTCTCTCTTTGAAAATTAACAAACGTACTAGTATCTTTTTTAAATAATAGTTCTATTGTTTTAGTAGGACCATTTCTGTTCTTACCAACTATTAGTTCGGTAATACTTGCGTTATCGTCCCTTCTTGCTTCTTTATTATAATAATCATCTCTGTATAAGAATGATACGATATCAGCATCCTGTTCTATAGATCCTGACTCTCTTAAATCACTCATTAATGGTCTTTTATCTTCTCTTCCTTCAACAGCACGAGATAACTGTGCTAATGCTATTACAGGAACTCCAAGTTCTAGAGCCATTGTCTTTAAGCTTCTTGATATGTCTGATACTTCTTGCTGTCTGTTACTGAACGAATTAGTTGGCCCTGATATTAGCTGCAAGTAGTCAATTACTACTAATCCTAAACCTTTATCAGAATTAGCTAAACGTCTGCACTTTGATCTTATCTCACCAATAGTAATACCTGGTGTATCATCTAAATACAAGTTAGTATCTGATAACTGACTTATTGCCTCTGTTAGTTTTTTCCAATCATTATTTTCTAACTTACCAGTACGCATTTTGTATCCATCTATTTGACCTAAAGATTGTAATATTCTGTTTGCTAATTGTTCACAACTCATTTCTAAGTTAAACAATGCTACTGACTTATCATTATGCATGGCTGCATAAGTTGCTAAATTTAATGCAAAAGCAGTTTTACCCATAGCTGGACGAGCTGCTATAATTATAAATTGATTAGGTTGAAAACCTGCAGTTAATCTATCTAGTTCAGTAAAACCTGTAGCAAGACCAGTTATTTCAGAACCTTGTTCTGCTAACTTTTCTATATTTTCCTGTTCTCTTAACGCAACGTCTTTAATACTTTGAAACTCAGTCATCTTTCTAATGTTACCTATTCTAAGTATCTTCATTTCAGCATTATCTAAAACGTCATATATAGAATCTTCTGATCCATAAGCATCATTAGCAATGTCGGTAGCAGTTTCTATTATCTTTCTACCAACCATCTTTTCTTTAACTATGTTGATGTAGTATTCTACGTTAGAAGTACTAGGTACAGAATCAATAATCTCTGACAAATACTCTACGTTACCCACTTCGGTTAATTGTTTTTTATCATTTAATTTATTAGTTACTATTGTTATATCAACAGGAACACCCGCATCATTCAACTCCACTAACGTTCCAAATATCTTTGCATTTGCTTCACTATAGAAAGAATCAGTTTGTAATTCATCACAAACTTTTTGTAATGCAAGTCGTGATAAAAAGGCAGCTCCTAAAACCGCTTTTTCTGCTTCTATACTACTTGGTTCTTTTCTTCCTGCCATTTATACCACTTCCTCACTTTATTAATTCTACCCTTGTTGTTGCTACTACCTTCTTATTTAAATTTAATTTTATTTCATGACAACCTAACGAACTAATAGGTTCTGACAAAACTATCTTTTTCTTATCTATCTTATAACCCAAACGTTCTAGTTCACTAGCTATTTGTTTAGTAGAAATACTGCCAAACACTTGATCATTCTTTCCTGCTTTAACTTTAAAAGTAATAATCTTATCTTTAAGTTCATCTTTTATCTTGTTACATCTATCTACTTCTTGCTCTGTTTCTTTAGCTTTATTATCATTATTTATATCAAGTATTTCCTTACTTCTAGAAGTATAAGCTACTGCATAACCATTTCTTATTAAAAAGTTTTGTGCATAACCATCTTTTACTTCCTTAATGTCTCCTGATTTACCTTGACCCTTAACATCTTTTGTTAGTATAACCTTCATAATTAGTCCCACCTTTCTAATTAGATAATTACGTATAATATTATAACATAATTTTTATTTAAAGAAAACAAAAGAAAGTACGCATTAAATCATACTTTCTATTTATTATCTTGTAAATGGTAATAAAGCTATCATTCTAGCTCTTTTTACTTGTTGTGCAATATGTCTTTGATGTTTAGCACATGCTCCAGTAACCCTTCTTGGTAATATCTTACCTTTTTCATTAACATACTCTCTAAGTATTTCAGGGTCTTTATAATCTACTGGTTTACCAGCACACATTTGACATACTTTCTTTTTCTTTCTGAAAAATTCTGCCATTGTTATTCCTCCTATCTTAATTAAAATGCAATATCGTCATCGCTTATTTCAATACTACTACCAAAATCTGCAAAAACATCGTCAGATACGTTTGTTTCTTTTGGACTTGTTTCTGATTGAAAATCAGCTGGTGATACGTTGTCATGTTCAGCTACAGCAGCTGAACCTTGTGAGTTCTTTGATTCAAGAAATTGAACACGGTCTGCTACTACTTCGGTAACGTACACACGTTTTCCATCTTTATCCTCATAATTTCTTGTTTGTATTCTTCCATCAACCGCTACTAAAGAACCTTTAGATAAGTACTTTTTAATATTTTCAGCTTGCTTTTGAAAAGCTACTATGTTAATAAAATCAGTCTCTCTTTGTCCTTGGCTATTAGTATATTGTCTATCAATAGCTATTGAAAAATTAACTATTGCAGCGTTGCTTGATGAATATCTTAATTCTGGATCTCTTGTTAATCTTCCGATTAAAAATGCTTTATTCATTTTATATCCTCACTTTTATTAATCTTCTTTTACGATTAAATGACGTATAACATCTTCACTTATTAATGCTAAACGATCAAACTCATTGATTGCTTTAGCATCTTCTGATTCAATGTTAATTAAGAAATAATAACCAGTCTTATGACCTTTAATTTCATAAGCTAGTTCTTTTTGTCCTAAATCTTTTGATGAAGTAACTTTAGCTCCGTTGTCTGCAAGAACTTTTTCAAAGCTCTTTGCAACTTCCTTAACAGCTGCTTCTTCAAGGTTAGGTCTAACAATGAACATAATTTCGTATTTCATATTCGTTCCTCCTCTTTTGGTCTTCCGGCTTTTCATCTTGTGAAAAGCAAGGGAGTAATTTCATTACTCGCTTTGTATTATAACAAAAAAGAAGTTAATTGTAAACTTCTTTTACTTGATTATATTTATTTTTTCTTAATATACGTTTAGTTTTGTCTTAAATCTTTTTAACCTTTCTTGTTGCTAATGGTTTTGAATTGTTATCTTTCTTAATAAACAGAGGATTAAAATTATTTACTATAGCAGAAGCATCTCTATATTTAACACGCTTCTTTTGATAATTAAATGGTATCCAATCTTTTATTATTATTCCATTGTTTGTTGTCAATGATTACATTATAGTTTGATAATTCATACCAGTTTCAACATCAACATAAGATGATTCTTCTCTTTTTATTAATGCATATTTTTTTGGTTCAAAGCTTTTAAACTCAGTAACTATGCCTTTCTTATCAGACCATTCTTTATGGCAAACAGCTAGCTCACCAATGTATAAATCTTTTACTTTTATTCCAAATACTTTCTCAATTGTGTTCATAATTAATTATTAAATCTAAATAAGCATACGTCTCCATCTTGCATAATGTAGTCTTTACCTTCACTACGTAGTTTTCCTGCTTCTTTAGCTTCTTTCTCTCCTTTATATTTCTCATAGTCGCTAAAAGATATTACTTCCGCCCTTATAAATCCTCGTTCAAAATCACTGTGGATAATTCCTGCGCAAGCGGGCGCTTTCATTCCCTTTTTAAAAGTCCAAGCTCTAACTTCCTTAGGTCCTGCAGTAAAATATGTCTGAAGACCTAATAAAGAATAAGCTGCATTAATAAGTTTGTCTAGTCCTGATTCTTTAATCCCTAATTCTTCTAAGAATAAAGTTTTATCATCGTCTGATAAATCTCCTAACTCAGACTCTACCTTGGCGCATAAAGTTATTACCTCGGCATTATCCTTCTTGGCATGCTCGGTAACATCCTTAACATATTCTAAATTATCATTAGATATATCATTTTCCTTTATGTTAGCTACATAAATAATTGGTTTTAAAG
>CAZBUA010000014.1:0-12692 GCA_964494975.1 uncultured Muribaculaceae bacterium | reverse complement strand
GTTATTTTAAATAGGTTAGCTAACAAATCAGTACCATTTATACCATTAGATTTTGCAACATCAAAATATATAGAAATATTATTATTGTTTTGTTCGACACGTGAAACGTCCTTATTCTTTGCCATAACTTGAAATAATTCTTCCAACATATAGATAATTATTTCTTTATCTAATACTCCAAACCTATCTTCTAATTCACTCTTTACAGACATGAATTTACTATATGAATTGATCTCATTTATTTTTTTATGAATCTCTATTTTTAAGTCTTCACTATCGGCATATTTATCATCTATATGAGTAGATACCTGAATAAATGGTTTCTCATCAACAAGATCGTCATTTTCAGTAGATTCTGGTAAATTATTTTTTAATCTTTCTACTTCTTCATTTAATATTCTTAAATACATATCATACCCTATTGTATCTATAAATCCGGATTGCTCTGCCCCAAGAATATCTCCAGCTCCCCTTATTGCTAAATCCCTTACTGCCAGTGCATAACCACTACCCAATTCGGTAAATTCTTTTATGGCTGCTAATCTCTTTACCGCTATATTATTTAACTCTTTAGTTTTGTTATACATTAAATATGCATATCCAATATTCTTTCCTCTACCAATTCTTCCCCTTATTTGATATAACTGACTTAATCCAAAATGGTCTGCATCAAATATTATTAGAGTATTAACGTTTTGTATATCAATTCCGGTTTCAATTATTGTTGTGCATACTAAAACGTTAAATTCACCATTTACAAAATGATCCATAGTGTTTTCTATTTGTGCCTTGTTCATTTGACCATGAATATACGTTATTGAAGCCTCTGGCACCAATTTCTTAATTCTTACAACCTGATCTTCAATCTTAGAAATATTATTATATAATACAAAAACTTGTCCATCACGAGCTAATTCTTTATATATAGCATCTTTTATTACTTGATCGTTTTCTCTCAATACATACGTTTGAATAGGATATCTATCAACTGGTGGTGTTTCTATTAATGATAATCCCCTTATGCCAGTTAATGACATTTGAAGCGTTCTTGGTATTGGAGTTGCTGAAAGTGTCAGAACGTCCAAATTTTGTTTATACTCCTTAATTTTTTCTTTATGTGTAACACCAAATCTTTGTTCTTCATCAATTACAAGTAATCCTAAATCTTTATACTTAATATCCTTGCTTAATAAACGATGTGTTCCTATTATTAAATCTATTTTTCCACTAGCTAATTCATTTAAAATTATGGTTTTGTCCTTTTGAGATACGAATCTATTTAAAACCGCTATGTTAATACCAAACCCATAAAAACGATTCATTGCATTCTCATAATGTTGTTTTGATAAAATTGTTGTGGGGCATAAAAAAGCTACCTGTTTACCCGATTTTATTGCCTTAAAAATTGCTCTAAAAGCAACTTCTGTTTTTCCATAACCTACATCACCACAAAGTAATCTATCCATTGGGTGTGGTTTTTCCATATCGGTTTTTATTTCAGTAGTTGCCCTTAACTGATCACTTGTTTCTTCATAAATAAAGTTGTTTTCAAAATTATATTGATCAATATCATCTGCATAAAAAGCAAACCCAGGAACTAATTTTCTCTTAGCGGAAGTTGCTAATAACTCTTTTGCAATATCCTTTACCTTACCTTTTACCCTTGCTTTTTGTTTTGCCCAATCAGTACCACCTAATTTACTTAATGATGGTGTTGCTCCTTCATTAGAAGAATATTTACTTATGTATTCTATTTTTTCTACAGGAACATATAATTTGTCTCCATCTTTATATTGAATACGAATATAATCTTTCTTTAGTCCTCTGCTAGTTAACGTTTCAATACCTAAATACTTACCAATACCATGTGATGCGTGGACAACATAATCACCTACTGCAAGTTTATTAATATCCTTAATTTTAGAACCATATTTAAACTTACTTTTATAAACAACATTTTGATTTTTATGATAAATTTCATTTGATGTTATATAAACCATATCATTTAAAATAAATCCATTGTACAATTTAAACTTAACAACATTTATTATATTAACTCTTATATCATTTTCATTTGTAATAACAGTTTGCATGTTTATTTTATTTATAAAATCCGCTATCATAGGATCACTATCTAAGCATACAACTACCTTCTTATTTTGTTTAAGCATTTTATATAAATATGCTCTAATCTTTTCAAAATCACCATTAAACTGTTCTATTTCTGCTGAATAATAGCTTTCACTATTGGTGGTATTAGTCTTATAATTATCTATTTGTTGTAAATCTAAATATTTATTTGGAATAATATCATATAAATCATGCATGTATTTATCTATATTAAAATTATCTGTTTCTTTAAACTCCATCACTTCCTGCATAATTTTTTCATATGCCAACTTTATATCATCTAAATCCGAATACACTGTAATACTATCATCTATGTAATCTGATATTTTTGAAATTTCGTTTGTTACTCTTGGTAGTAAGCTTTGTCTCTCTGGAACATCATCCTTCTTTTTCTCATTAATAAACTCTGTAAAAGGTAATATTTCAATCGTTTCTAACTTAGTAGTAGATAATTGTGTTTCAGAACTAAAATTTCTTATTTCATCGACTTCATTATCAAAGAATTCTATTCTTATAGGATCAGTTGAGTCATAAGGAAAAACATCTAAAATATATCCGCGACTTGCATATTCCCCTGTTTTTGAAACAATACTTTCTCTTTTATAACCTAATAAATTTAGTTTTTCAATTAAATTATTTCTATCTATAACATCATTTTTATTTATTATAATATTTAGACTTTTCCACAGCTTTTTACTTGGTAAAAATCTTAAATATCCCATTAAGTTTGTTATTATTATTTTATTTACCGTAGTATTTGACAATTCATTTAATGTTTCAACACGTTTTGACATTAAATCTGGAGATATTGCTAATGCTTCACTAACTATAAAATCATCCATTGGAAATAATAAAACATCTGAATAATTACAAAAGGATAAAGATTTATATAAATTATTAGCGTCATATAAAGTGTTAGTAACTAATAAAATACTTTTATTTGACACACTAAAAAGATTCCAAACATAAGATGCTTGGACTTTTTTATTTATACCAATTACGTTTACCTTCTCTTTAGAAGATAATATATCATGCTTAAAATCATTTTTAAACACTATATCACCTCTATTCTAGTTTTTTATCTTAGTATTATACTTACTCATCAATTCTGCAAAAGGAGTCCTAAATGAGGCTAAAACAGTGTCTGCCGCCTTATCTAAAATTGGATCTAACGTTTTTAAATCCTCTTTACTTAATTTCCCTAGTACATAATCTTTAGTATCAATTTCTTTATTGTTTGAAATTCCTATTTTAATTCTCTTATATTCATCAGTTTTTAAATTGCTTTCGATGTTTTTTAAACCATTGTGTCCTCCTGAACTACCCTTTTCTTTTAATTTTAAAGTACCAAGAGGGGTATCCAAATCATCACTCACTACTAAAATATCTTCTGTTTTTATATCAAAAAATTTAACATATGAGTTTAAAACATCACCAGATAAATTAATATATTTTTGCGGTTTTAAAAAAATAACCCTATTCATATCTAAATAGCAATCAAAGAATAAACCACCATCTTTTTCTTTCCACTTATTTATTTCTAATCTCTTTGCAATTCTATCTAGTACATTAAACCCCATATTATGTCTTGTTTTTTCATATTCCTTACCAGGATTGCCTAACCCTACAACCAATTTTATTGTCATACTATCCTCCATTAAACATGGTATTAACCACATCCGTGTAGCTACCATCTTCATTATGAACTACTATTTCTTTTTCAACTGTTAATCCTGCCTTACCATTCTTTGAGCCTTCTATTAATACCATGTTAGACTTTGAATTGTTATATGGATAAATGAATGATATTCTTTTTGGTTCTATATTGTGTTTCTTCATTGACACAATTATATCTATTAATCTATCAGTCCTGTGGATAAGTGCAATCTTACCATTGTTTTTTAATATTTTCTTTGCTGCGCAAAAAATATCGTCTAAAGACAAACTTATTTCATGTCTTGCTAATGCTTTAATACTATTATTATTTATGTCATTAGTAGATTTATACTTAAAGTATGGTGGATTACAAGTAATCAAATCATAAACATCAGTTTCCGAGTCTTTTGCAAACTTTTTAACATCGCAATTTATTATTGATATTTGATTTGATAAATCATTTATTTTTATGCTTTTAACAGCCATATTATATATTTTATCTTGTAATTCAATACCAGTTATTTTTGATTTTGTCCTAGTACTTAAAAATAATGGTATTGGGGCATTTCCTGTGCAAAAATCAACTATATTCATTTTATTATTTACTTTTACAAAATTTGATAACAAAACTGAATCTATTGAAAATTTAAACCAATCAGTATTTTGAACTATTTTTAGATTATTACAGTTTAATAAATTATTTATTTCTTCCATTTTGGCCTACTATTACTTCTATTGTTTCATCATCCTCTGTTTTAAATTTATAGCTTCTATTTAAAACATTCACTTCTATTACCCTACCTTTTTTACCGTTTTTTGTAACGTATTCCCCCTGTTTAGGAAGATTTTTTTTATAGTCAGAATATACAAAATCTTCATAGCCCAAGCAGCATAATAGCCTACCGCAGGATCCATTTATTTTTGTAGGATTTAAGGCAATTCCTTGGTTCTTAGCCATATTGATTGTTACACTATTAAAATTATTTAAAAATTCACTGCAACATAAAGGTCTGCCACAAGGTCCTATACCACCTATTTCTTTTGCTTTGTCACGAACGCCTATTTGTCTTAGCTCTATTCTTGTTTTGTATTTTCCTGCTAAATTTTTAGCTAACTCTCTAAAATCAATTCTTTCATCGGCTATAAATTTAAATGTTAATTTTTTTCTATCAAAAGTATAAGAAGCATCATATAATTTCATTTCAAGATCATCTTGTTCAACAAGAGTTCTTGCATATTCTAATGCTTTTTCTGCATCTTTTGTATTTTTATCATTAGTTTTTAAATCATTATCATTAGCAATTCTAATTACATCTTTTAAAGGTAAAAATACCTGGTCTTTATTCATTTCCAAAATATCAGTTACTGCTTGTCCAAATTGCATACCTCTTTCGGTTTCTACAATAACATTATTTCCCATTGTTATTTCTAAATTATTCGGTGAAAAATAATAAATTCTACTACCGTCTAAAAACTTAATGCCAACCACTTTTATCATTTTATTGCCTCCATTCCAATTACAAAATTATCAATAAACAATAATATATTAACATTGTACTCTATTTTTTCCAAATTTTTTAAGATAAATGATATTTTATTAGTTATTGTCTTAATATTTAATTTATTAGCAACATTTTTAATTCCAGTTTCATCATTAAAATATTGCATATTGTTTGTTTCTTTATAATTAAAGATATCCTTATATAACAACAGCATTATAGTAATTGATTTAGCAATTTCATCTTTTGTAGAAAAAAAGTTTATATAATTATCTATTTCAATTATTGCCTTTGAAGGATTATTTTCTATTAAAAGCATAAAATCCATTACATAATTTATTTGTTCTTCACTAAAATTTGTTATTTCTTTCACATAATCAAAGCCAGTATTTTTAATATTATTATTTAACTTTATTACTTGGCATCTTGAAACAATGGTATTCCAAACCTTGCTAAAATTAGTAGTAGTAAATATTGCTATTGTTTGTGAACTTGGTTCTTCTATAAATTTTAGCATCATATTTGCTGATGTTTTGTTTAATAAATCCGCCTGATTTATAATATATACTTGGTTCTTTCCCTCTATTGCTTCCATTTGATATTTATCTCTAATTAAAGATATTTGTTCTTTTTTTATTGTGTTATCCACAGGATATATTGATGTTAATTCACCATATTCATTATTATCTATTCTTTTACAAATGTTGCATTTTGTACAATTTTCTTCATATTTATTATTACATATCAAGATTTTTGATAATAATTTTGAGCAAAAATCTAATTCACGCAAAGAATCACCAACTATTAAATATGCCTGGGCATTAGTTGATGTATTATTTATTTTATTTAACAATTTACTAAAAATCGGTTGTCCTTCTATATTGATAGTAGACATATTACTACCTCCTTTTAGTAGTTAAAAAGGAGAAATAAGGCTAATCCTACAATTCCCGGAACATCAAATAAGCTTGCAATAATAATTGTTATTATATTTATCGGGATCATTAAGTTTAATGATGACAAAAACGTATTATACGCAAACAAAAGCAACATTCCAATAACTACTTTTTTAATTATTTTAAATAAAATTTTAAACATATTTAAGCTCCTTAACTTAAAATATGTTTATTTTTTTATTTTATGACACTTCTTTTCTGTTTTCTAAAGCCATTTCTAATGTTAAATTGTCTAGATACTCCATATCTGTTCCAATTGGAACTCCTTGAGCCATCTGAGTAACTTTAACTTCGGTATTTTCTAAAAGTTTTCTAATATACAACGATGTAGTATTTCCTTCTATTCCTGGCCTTAAAGCTAAAATTATTTCTTTTATTTGTTCTTTTTTAATTCTTTCAATTAATTTATTAATAGATAAATCTTCAGGATTAACACCATCCATTGGTGATATTAAACCTCCTAATACATGATATTTTGTTTTAAAAACTCCAAGTTTCTCAAATAGAAACACATTTTTAGCATTTTCTAAAACGCAAATAACATCTTTATTTCTACTATCGTCATTGCATATCAAACAATTGTTTGACTCACATAAGCATCCACAAATTGGACAATTACTAATGGTTTGATTCATTTTCATTATTGATTCACTAAACTCTTTTGTTTTCTCTTCATCTAAATTTAACAGTGAAAAAGCATATCGCTCCGCAGTTTTTTCACCAACTCCAGGTAAAAGTTTAAAAGAATCTATTAATTTTTGAAAGATTGGTGGGTAATTCATAATTAACTCCTTTTACATAAAATTGCTAAATGCTCCTGCTTGGCTTCCCATTTTAGTATTTATTTCTTTATTTATTTTATTTATTGCATCGTTTGAAGCAATAACAAACATATCTTGAATTATTTCAATATCATCTTTGTCTAATTCTTCAGATTTTATTTTTACACTTATCATTTCCTTTTTACCATTCATAACAACGTCTACCAATTCAGAAGTACCCGTAAAAGTCATACTTTCTATCTCGGATTTAGATTTCATAATGTCTTTTTGCATAGATTGAGCTTGTTTCATTAACGCTTGTAAATTCATTTTACTTTTCCTCCATTTCAATTAAATCATTAAATTCAGTTACTGAATTTTTCTTAATTTTATTTTTAACTTGTTTTAAAATTTCTGCTTCATTTATTTCAATTATAGTTTTTTCTTTTACTTTTTTAACATAATCAGGTCTTATACGTTCCCATGTTTCTTCAGTTATATAAACCATTTTATGTTTTGAATTTAATAATTTTTCTAATACTTCCTTACTAAGATCATAATTTTTTTCTATTCTTTTTAAAGATGTGTTACTTGATAATGCAACTATGATGCCATTATTTGCTGCAACTATTGGCTTTCCTTCAAGTAATATTCCCGCAACTATCTTATATTTATTATCAATTAATAAGTCATTTAATTTGTTCCAAATATCTTTAACATACTTAAGATCTCTCTTTGTAGAATTCATTATAATGTTATTAATTCTAATAGTTTTAAGCTTTTCTATTATATCTTCTGATTTTTCTAACGTTCCACGTGGAACATTGTTTTTATTATTTATAATATCTTCCTTCAATGTTTCATGTGGAATGTTAATTTTATTAAGCTGTGTTTTTTCTACTACTGATGTTTCACGTGGAACATCAGTATTTAAAGAATCAATAATTGAAATTAAGTTAATTTCAAAAGTTATTTCTTTTTCATAGCTATTATCAAGTTTTTTAATTAAATCAGTTAATAAATCAGTTAAAACATAGATTTTATTTTCATTTATTTTATCAAAAAAGGTCAATTCATTTATTTTATCATTATTTGTTAATATATTTTTTTTATACAAAATACCTGTTTTTAAAAAAAGAAGCATTTTTTGTAAAATTAAAGAAAAGTCTTTACCACGATCTGACCATTTTTGTACTTTTTGTGAAATTTCTTTGTAATTACTATCAAAAATATTTTTAAAAGTATCAATCATTTCATCTTTTGATATATTTCCTGATAGTTCTTCTACATCATTTAATGTTATTGTTCCTTCAGAATATGCAAAAGCTTGATCAAGCATTCCTATTGCATCCCTCATTCCACCTTTTGAATTTGATATAATCTCATTAATAGCAGGTTCTTCAATAACAATATTTTCTTTTTTTATTATATTTAATAAGCAATCATGCATTTTTTCTTTACTAATACTTTTAAAATCAAATCTTTGACATCTAGATAATACAGTAACTGGCACCTTTTGAGGCTCAGTAGTTGCTAAAATAAAAATTACATATTTTGGTGGCTCTTCCAAGGTTTTTAACAACGCATTAAAGGCTCCTTGTGATAACATGTGAACCTCATCTATTATATATATTTTATATTTTGAACTTGAAGGTACTACATTTATTTTACTTTTTAATTCTCTTATATCATCTACTCCATTATTTGAAGCAGCATCTATTTCTATAATATCAGGATTGCTATTATTATTAAATGATATACAGCTTTCACACTGATTGCAAGCATCACCATCATTGTTATTTAAACAATTAACTGCTTTTGCAAACAACTTTGCACAGCTTGTTTTACCAGTTCCTCTTGGACCAGTAAATAGATATGCATGGCTTAATTTATTGTTTTTTATAACATTTTGTAGTGTTCTTACAATAACATCTTGCCCAAAAACCAAACCAAATGAATTTGGTCTATATTTTCTATATAATGTTTGATATTCCATACATATCCCTCCTATAATATTATAACATTTTACTATGGTTTTTTAAATAGAAATTGTAATGTTTCACGTGAAACATTAATTTCTTTTAGCTTTAAAAAAAACTTGTAGTAACTTAAGTGCATCTTCTGAATAATTATTTATTTTTTGATATTTTACTTTATTAGTTTGGAATTCATTTGTTTTTGAAACTAAATAATATACTTTGCTTATCCTTGATGCTTCTATTGCTTGCTTACAAAGATTGCAAGGTTCAAGTGTTACATATATTTCACAATTATTTAATCTCCAATTATGAATTTTTTTTGAAGCTTTAGTAATTGCTAAAATTTCTGCGTGAAATAATGAATTATTATGTTTTTCTACCATATTATGGGCTTTTGATATTATTTTTCCTTCTTTAACAATAACAGCTCCTACTGGAACCTCGTTGCTTTTATAAGCTTTTAGTGCTTCATTTAAAGCAATTTTTATATATTTATCATTCATAATAACTCCTTATGTTTCACGTGAAACATATATTTAAAATAAAAGCACACACGAAAAGAGGTTAATTAGGCTGCTACCTTTCGGTCCTGACCTGGTTATAACATTTTCGTTGTGCATAGATATTTTATTATATATTGGTAAAATAATCAAGTGTTTAGAAAAAAAGAAACTATTAAATAGTTTCTTCTTCTTTTTCTACTACTGAAATTGTGGAAACAACCTGATCATCCTTTAAATTTATTAATCTAACACCCTGAGTTACCCTACTCATTTTTGAAACGTTTTCTACTGATATTCTAATAACTATACCTTGATTTGTAATAATCATTAAATCTTTATCTGTTGTTATGGCTTTAAAAATAACAAGATTTCCATTTTTTTCTGTAATATTAATAGTTTTTACACCCTTACTGCCTCTATGTGTTAGTCTATATTCATCTATATTTGTTCGTTTTCCATAACCTTTTTCAGTTACAACCAGAATCTCATGATTTTCATCAGCTATTTCAGCTCCTACTACAAAATATCCATCAATTAATTCTATACCTTTAACTCCGGAAGCCGTCCTACCCATTAATCTAACTTCATTTTCATTAAATCTTATCATTCTTCCGTTATTTGAAGCCATTATTATATCATTATTTCCATTTGTGTAATGAACTGATATCACTTCATCATTTTCTTTTAATGTTATAGCAATCTTTCCGTTTGAACGAATATTTTCAAATTCGCATACATTTGTTCGTTTAATCAAACCTAATTTTGTTGCTATCATTAAGTATTTGTTATCTTCAGAATCATTATCTATTAAAATAGTATTTACTTTTTCGTCTTTTTCTAATGGTAATAAATTAACAATTGGTAATCCTTTTGATTGTCTACTATATTCTGGCACTTCATATCCTTTTAATCTATATACTTTACCTTTGTTTGTAAAGAACATAACATGATTATGAGTAGTTCCTGACTTAAGTATCTCAACAAAATCTTCATCATTTGTTGTCATTCCCTTGATGCCTACTCCACCTTTGTTTTGTATCTTATATGTATCTCTAGGCATCCTCTTTACATAACCATTATGTGTTAAGGCAATAACTATATCTTCAACAGGAATTAAGGATTCATCCTCAATAAAGTCAATAGCGGTCATATCAATTTTTGTTCTTCTCTCGTCAGCATATTTAGATTTTATTTCTAACATTTCAGTTTTAATAATATCTAAAATCTTTTGATTATCTGCTAAAATGGACTTTAATTCTTCTATTGATTTTAATATTTCTTTTAATTCTTGTTCAATTTTATCCCTTTCAAGGCCTGTTAATCTTCTTAACTTCAATTCTAGGATGGCATCTGATTGTATTTCAGACAAGTTAAACTTATTCATTAAGTTTTGCTTTGCTATTACATCAGTCTCTGCAGCTTTAATAATCTTAATTACTTCATCTAAATTATCTTGAGCTATCTTATAACCCTCCAAAATATGAGCCCTTGCCTCTGCTTTTGATAAATCAAATTGAGTTCTTCTTATAATTACTTCTCTTTGATAATCAACATATTTTGAAATAATATCCCTAATTCCTAAAGTTTTAGGAACACCATTATCAATCATTAAGAAGATTATACCAAAAGTTGATTGTAATGGTGTGTGTTTATATAAATTGTTTAAAACTACATTAGCATTAGCTTCTCTTTTAAGTGTTACAACAATTTTAATGCCATTTTCTAAGTTTGTTTCTTCATGATAATCTGATATTCCATCTAATATTTTGTCTCTTACTAATTCTGCTATTCTTGTTTTTAAGTCAAGAGTATTAACTCCATAAGGTATTTCTGTTATTACTATCTTTTTCTTGTTTTCTGTTTCTTCTATTTCAGCCTTACATCTAATTGTAATGGTTCCTTTACCTGTTTCATAGGCTTTTTTAATACCACTATTTCCTAAAATAATAGCTCCTGTAGGAAAATCTGGACCTTTTATATAATTCATTAATCCTAAAGTATCTATTTCTGGATTATCAATGTATGCTACACATCCATCTATTACTTCACCCAAATTGTGTGGTGGAATATTAGTAGCCATACCCACAGCAATACCCATTGTTCCATTTACTAATATGTTAGGAAATCTACTTGGTAAAACTGTTGGCTCTTTTTCTGTCTCATCAAAATTGGATTCAAAATCAACAGTGTTTTTATTTATATCTCTTAGTAATTCCAAACTCACTTTTGATAATCTGGCTTCGGTATAACGCATTGCTGCGGCTCCGTCACCATCCATGTTACCAAAGTTTCCGTGACCATCAACCAACATGTGACGGTATGAAAAGTCTTGTGCCATTCTTACCATTGCTTCATAAATACTTGAATCTCCATGTGGATGATATTTTCCCATTACATCACCGACAATTCTTGCACACTTTCGATGCTGTTTGTCTGGTGTATATCCTGATTCATACATTGAATAAAGAATTCTTCTATGAACAGGTTTTAATCCATCTCTTAGATCTGGTAATGCTCGCGCTACAATAACACTCATTGAATAGTCTAAAAATGAATCTTCTACTTCTTTTACTATGTTGTTTTCTTTTAATCTATCCATAAATCCTCCTATATATCCAAATTACTGGCATAAACTGCATTCTTTTCAATAAATTCTCTTCTAGGTTCTACTTCATCACCCATTAAAGTTTTAAATACTTGGTCTGCTGCCATTATGTCATCTACTTTTATTTGTCTTAATATTCTGTTTTCTCTTGACATTGTTGTATCTCTAAGTTCATCAGCATCCATTTCTCCTAAACCTTTCATTCTGGTTATGGTATACTTTGCATTTGATGGTAAAGTTTTAAGATACTCATCTCTTTCATTTTCATCTAGAACATATTTTATATTTTTTCCATATACAACTTTAAACAACGGTGGTTGAGCAGCATAAACATGTCCTGCTTCTACTACCGGTCTAAAGAATCTATAGAATAAAGTTAATAATAAAATTCTGATATGTGAGCCGTCAACATCGGCATCAGTCATAATAATTATTTTGTCATATCTTAATTTACTTAAATCAAATTCTTCACCAATTCCGGTTCCAAAAGCCGTTATCATGGTTCTTATTTCTTCATTACCTAAAGCTCTATCTAGTCTTGCTTTTTCTACATTTAATATTTTTCCTCTTAATGGAAGAATAGCTTGAGTCATACTATTACGA
>CAZBUA010000013.1:6958-12708 GCA_964494975.1 uncultured Muribaculaceae bacterium | reverse complement strand
AACGTTGAAGTAATAGTAGATAGTTATCCTGAAGCAATGATATGTAAGTTTGATTTAGCTAAAAAATATGGCCTTAAAGAAGCTATTTTAAAAGATTCATATGGTAATAATTATATGATAAAGAGCAATGATGAGTTTATGACAATATATGATTACCAGAAAAAAATATATAAAGATGTTCGAGAACTATATTCTTATGGAGTAAACAGTGTTAGAACTAATTTATAAAGAAAGAATTTTTTCTTTCTTTTTTTATATCTTAATTGTAATTTTATTAGTTTTATAGTACAATGATAAAAGATATTATAGAAAGTAGGTACTTTATATGAACGAAGATGTAAAGAGAAATTTTTTAAGAGAAAACGAAGTAGATTGTGATACTGCTATAGAAAACATGATGGGGATTGATACTTATGATGAAATCCTAAATGATTTTTATGATAGCATCCCTGAAGAGTTAAGTAAAATAGATGGCTTTAAAAATCAAAATGATATGCCAAACTATGCAATATTAGTTCATGCTATGAAAAGTAATGCTAGAAGTTTTGGATTTATGAAACTTGGTGATGTAGCATATGCCCATGAGATGGCAAGTAAGGCAAATGATACTAATTATGTTAATGAGCATTATCAAGAATTTTTAGATGAAGTTGCAAAAGTAAAAGACATAATTGTTAGATACAAAGCTTTATAATGATAGGATAAGGAGGGATTACTAGTGGAAGATACTTTACAAAGGAAAATAGAAGATGTTATTTTGAATGAGACTCAAACAATTTATTTATTTGATGCTTTAAATGACACTTTAATTAGCTATTCATATCAAGATGGTAAGTTTGTTGAAACAAAAAAAGAACCATTAACAGAGTATTTAGTAAATATTAAATCTATTATAGCAGAGGATTATATATCAAAATATATGAGTGCTATTTCCATTCCAAAACTAGAAGATTCAATTAAGGATGGAGTAGAAAAAATAGTTTTTAATTATAAAACGGTTAATAACAAAAGTTATTGCGGTACCACAACCTTGTTAAATATAAATGGTAATAAAGCTGTTTTAATGTTATCAAAAGAAGAAAAAGAAAATATAGTATCAGATGATAAACGTTATGATGTATTATTAGATAACTTATCTGATGCTATTATAAAGGTTCAAAACGTATTTAATTTAGATGAGAAAAAGCTTGATAACATAAGTAATGTTGAAGAATATATTAATTCTGTATTTAATAATTTAATTGGTAGTTATCCTGATTTAAAGAAAAAGTTTAGTAAGACGGTAGCGAACGTAAGTGGTAGGGAGCAAGATACAATATTAATAGTTGATGATGACAAAGTCATGAGAACGATGATTAAAAAGATATTTACTGATGAATATAAACTTGTTGAAGCATCTAATGGTAAGGAAGCTATGGAGTATTTAGATACTAATAGTAATAAAGGTATGAATGAATCTTCAGATCACGTAGTAAGTATTTTCTTAGACCTTACAATGCCAGTAGTAGATGGTTTTGCAGTGCTAGAATATCTAAGTAAAAGAAATTATTTAAATAAGACACCAGTAATAATAATTTCTGGGGATTATGAGCAAGAAACAAGATCTAGAGTTTATAATTATAACATTGCGGACATGCTAGAAAAACCATTTGATTTTGAGGTTGTAAGACATAGAATTAGCAATTTTATTAATTTATATAAATCAAGTAATTCTTTAAATAACTTGGTAAATGATCAAAATGATGATTTAAAAGATTTAATTAATCCCTTTGTAGATGCTTATAAAACGGATTATAAAGATGATATAAGAAGGGTTAGTGAGTATATTAAAATACTTGGTAATCAAGTTATGAACGATTATGACGAGTATAACCTTAATGCATCTATTATAGATAAGATGGCGGATGCTTCTACCTATTATGATATTGGTTTTTATAAGATACCTAGAAGTATCTTAAATAAGAAAGATACACTTACTAAGGAAGAAGTAAATGAGATAAAAGAATACCCTTTATTTGGAAGTAAAATGATTAGCTATGTACTTAGTTTAATGAGTGATGCAGAATATAAAAAATTAAGTGATAACATAACAAAGCATTATCATGAAAATTATGATGGTACTGGTTATCCAGAGGGCTTAAAGGGTGATAATATCCCTATTGAGTCCCAGTTAGCAGCTATTGCAATCACTTATAATAATTTGATTAAAAAACATGGTAATGATGTTAATGATATAATATTATCAAAATCAGGAAGCATGTTTAATCCAAAATTAGTTGGAAGTTTTATGAAGGTAACAAATAGGTTTGAAGAAATAAGATAATAAGGAGGTACGTATGTTAACAGAATTGTTTCCAAGTATTGGTTTTACAATATGTGGGTTAATGTTTTTAACTTTGGTAACCGCTATGTATTCTTCTAAAAAGAAATTTAGAAGTATTGAAAACACTGTATATAGATTTTTGTTAATAATAACATTATTATTATTTATAATTGAATTTGCTAGTGTTATTACAATGTATTACAGGCACCAAATACCACTTGTTAATGAAATGGTTTGCAGAAGTTATTTATTATTTTCAATAATATGGGTTACTGGCTTGTTTGTGTACATATGGAGTCTTGGAAAAAAATCTGGTTCACTTGACGAACAAAAAAAATATAAAAAGAAAATAATAATATTTATGTTAATTATAGATTCTATTTGCTTTGCAATAACTTGTTTTTTAAGTCTTACATATACAGCAGTGTATGGTAGTGATACTTTGTATGTAATAGGTGGACCTGCAGTATATGTTCTTTATGTAATAGGCTTTGTTGTTATAACCATAGTAATGGTTGCCTTGATAAGAAACAAATCAAACTTACCGGTAGGACAAAAACTGCCTTTATACTTTGTTTTTGCTTTGTTTTTAGCTTTAACAGGATATCAATTAAATTATAATGTAGATTTTAATGACTTAACTTATATCTTTGCCTTTGCCATGATAGCTATGTACTTCACAATAGAAAGCCAAGATAATAAATTAATAAGCGAGTTAGAACGCTCAAAAGAAGAGGCACAGCAAGCAGATGATGCTAAAACAGAGTTTTTATCAAATATGTCTCATGAAATAAGAACCCCAATGAATACAATTTTAGGATTTAGTGAATCTTTATTAGGTAAGAAAGAATTAACTAAGGAAATGGTTATTGAGGATGTTACAAGTATTCATGATGCAAGTATCAGTTTATTAGATTTAATAAATAATATTTTAGACATATCAAGAATAGAGTCTGATAAAGAAGAAATAGATGAAAAAGAATACATGTTATCAACTTTGGTATTTGAGGTTAGTAGTGTTATAGAATCTAAGATAAACGAAAATAAAATAGAATTTAAGATTAATGTTAATAATGAAATGCCAAGTAAATATTATGGGGATAGTATTAAGATTTACAAGATTTTGGTAGCGGTATTAATAAATGCTATTAATTATACTAATTATGGAAGTATCACTTTAGATGTTGATATAAAAAAGCAGGAAGATATAGATAATTTATATTTTATTATTTCTAACACTGGACATGCAATGAAGGAAGAGCAGTTTGAAAAGGATTTTAATGATTTTATAAAACTGGGTAATAGTTCTCAAAATAACATAGATAGTGTTACTCTAGGACTTATTATTGCAAAAAAACTATTAATAATGTTAGGTGGTAATATTGAGTTTAAAAATGAAATTGGGCAAGGAACTAAGTATTTTATAACCATACCTCAAAAAGTAATTGATAATACTTATGCAGGAAACATTTTTGATAATAGAAAAGAAGATATATCAAAAGAGAACGTATTAGATTGTACAGGTAAGAAAGTATTAATTGTTGATGATAATAAAATAAATATAACTCTTGCAAGCAGACTTTTAAGTAAGTACAATTTTGATATATCATCTTGTACTAGTGGTAATGAATGTTTAAGTATGGTAAAACAAAATAAGTATGATGTTATATTCTTAGATCATATGATGCCTGAGATGGACGGTATAACCACTTTTAAATTATTGAAAAGTTCTGGATATAAAGTTCCTCCAGTTATTGCTTTGACAGCAAATTCATATGCTGGTTTAAGAGAAAAATATGTATTAGATGGGTTTACTGATTATTTATCAAAGCCTATTAGTTATAAAGATTTGAATAAGATAATATATACTTTATTTGGAGAAGAAAACAAATAGAAGGGAGTAACAATTAAATATGATTTCAGGTTTAATGTTAACAATTGGAAGTTTACTATTTGTAATATTGTTATTCTTAGTATATTTTTCCAAAGAAAGATTTTTGTCAATAAGAAATAAAATATATAGATATATGTTAATAATAGAAATAATTCTTATTATTTCAGAAGTTATTGCTACCATATCATTGGGACGTATAGATAATGATTTTCTTAATTTGTTTATTTACCGTATACATTGGTCTACTGGTATTATTTGGTTTTCCTTATTATATTATTATAGTAAGGTATTCTTAGATAATATAAAGGCTGATAATTTATTTCAAATAATGAAATTAAATAAGACTAACAAGATAATGTCAATCGTATTTTTAGTGGCATTAATTGGGTATTTTTTCGTACCATTTGAACAATTAAATCCAGAAGCAATATCTTATTTACCTGGGCCTGCAGCATTATATGTATTATTGTTTTGCGCCTTTTCGGTATTAGTAATATGTGTTTATACGTTAATAAATGGTAAGGGAGCTCCAGAGAGAAAAAAAATATCAATATGGTTAATGATAATTGAATTAGTTATTATATTTGCTTTTCAATTAGCATTTCCTTATATCGCTTTTGAAGCTATCGGAGCAGCTATTCAAATGTTTTTCTTATATTTTAATATAGAAAATCCAGACTTAAAAATAATAACAACGTTAGAGTCGGTAAAAGAAGATATTGATAAATCAAATAAAGCAAAGTCAGATTTTTTGTCAAACATGTCTCATGAGATAAGATCTCCAATGAACGCTATTGTTGGATTTAGCGAAAGCTTGTTGAATGATCCTAATTTTAATGAAAAACAGGCAAGAACGGATATTAGGCACATTTCAACAGCAGGTAATAGTTTGCTAGATATTATTAATAACATTCTTGACATATCAAAGATAGAATCTGGTAAAGAAACTGTGGAATTAAAAGAATATTCACTTGCTAATATAGTTATGGAGTTATCAAGTATAGTTGATGCTAGGATAGGTGATAGACCTATTAAATTGATAATTGATGTAGATAAAAACGTTCCTTCAAAATTATATGGGGATTCTACTAAGTTATTTCAAGTGCTACTTAACATACTTACTAACGCAGCTAAGTATACTGAGGTTGGTAAGATAAAACTTAGTATTACTTTTGATAAAATATCGGATGGAGTAAACTTACATTTTAAAATTTCAGATACGGGATATGGTATTAAAAAGGAAGATTATAGTAAGCTATTTGAAAAGTTTAGTAGACTTGAAACAGCTACATCTAATGAGATAGAGGGTACTGGATTAGGACTTGTAATAACTAAAAAATATGTTGATTTAATGAATGGAAAAATATGGTTTGAAAGTGAGTATGAAGTTGGTACTACTTTCTATGTAGATCTATTTCAAAAAACTATTGATAGTACTGCTTTAGGAGATATTACAGAACCAATTAAATCAGAAAATAAAATAGATTATATAGACTGTTCAAATTATAGAATATTAATAGTTGATGATAACAA
>CAZBUA010000013.1:276-6948 GCA_964494975.1 uncultured Muribaculaceae bacterium | reverse complement strand
TAACAAACTAAACATCAAGGTAGCTAGTAGGTTGTTAGAACCATACAAGTTCAACATAGAAGTAGCAAATAGTGGTAAAGAATGTATTTACAAAATAAAAGAAGGAACTAAGTATGATATGATATTCTTAGATCACATGATGCCTGAAATGGATGGTATTGAAACGTTACACATATTAAAAAAGCTACCTGATTATGACATTCCAACAACTGTTGCATTAACAGCAAATGCAATTACCGGGATGAAAGAAATGTATTTAAAAGAAGGATTTGATGAATATTTATCAAAGCCAATTAACGTATCAGAATTAAATAAATTGATATGTAAATATTTCAATAAGTAAAGGAGAAAATATGAAAAAAATATTAATGTCGTTGTTTGCCATAATAATTATTCTTACACTATCAGGTTGTGGAGCTAAGAAAGAGGTTACGGCAAATGAGTTTAAAACAATTCTTACCAAAGCGGGATATTCTGTAAATGACATAACGTCAGTAATGGAAGATTCTAACGTAGTGACTGTTGAAACAGCAGGAAACAGTAACTTTCAATTTGAATTTTATGTATTTAAAAGTGAAGCTTTAGCTAAAGCCGCATATAAAAGTAATAAAAAATTATTTGAATCAAGCAAGATTAAATCAAAGGAAAAAAATGAAGATACTTATGATAAATATATACAACAAACAGATACGAGTTATAATACTGTCATAAGAGTTGGAAAAACAATACTTTATGGTTCTGTTGGAAAAGATTATAAAGGTGATTTAAAAAATGCTATAAGCAAATTAGGATATTAAAAGCTTATAGCTTTTTTTATTTTACATATACTATTCTTTATGTTGCTTTTATATATCATGTGAGGTAAGATATTATCAGAGAAGTTTGGTGATTTTGATATGAAAAAAAGGTTAAAAAATATTTTGTTTTCCATAATTACTAGTTGCGCTTTATTATTAAATTATAAAGCTATATATGATGATGTTTTAAGTATCAGAGATCCGTTTGTATTAAATATATTTATAACGGGTTTAATAACAATATTTTTATTTATTTTTTATGAAAAACAAAAGGTTCATAAGCTTCATTGGACTAAGTATGTATTATCAATATTATTTTCATTATTTATGATTTTTGGTAACAGTTACAAACTAACAGACTCTTGGAACTTAGTATTTGGTAATTTAATAATGATAATGGTTTCAATAATATCGTTTGTTGGATATCTAATTCTTTTTATAATGTTATTTAATTGTTTAGATAATATTTTAAAAAGCAAAATTATTAAAGATAAAATTAATAATAATAAATTAAATAATATCTTATTAAAATTAGATGAGAAACCTTTTATATCATCTTTAATATTAATATTGATTTTTTGGTTAATATACATCATTGCTTTTTATCCAGCAATATTATCAAAAGATCCTTCATTCCAAATATTACAGTTTTTTAACGTTCATACTAAGTATGCAGATTATGTAATAAGACCTGTAGAGAACGTTTATCTAACTAATCATCATCCAGTATTACACACACTATTATTGGGTAGCTTTATTAAATTTGGCCGTTTGTTTGGAAGCGATAATTTAGGATTACTATTTTATAGTATTTTTCAAACAGTTATATTAGCATCAGCTTTAGCATGTACGATAAGTTTCTTAAAGAAGAATAACGTATCATTAAAAACAAGAGCAATAGTATTATTAATTTATATGCTAGTTCCAATGTTTCCTTTTTACGCAATGAGTTGCGTAAAAGATACTATTTACACTGCTTTAATTATATTTTATGTAATGTTTATGATAGATTTTATTAAGAATAAAAAAGATAAAAAAATAAGTATAAAAGAAACGCTAGCAATGATATTAAACATACTTTTAATAATGATGTTTAGAAATAATGGTATTTATGTAATAATATTATCACTGCCATTTCTTTTATTATTAAGTAAGACAAACGTGTTTAGAATATTGTTAATATTAATCATATCAGTTGGCTGTTATGAGTGTTATGAGAAAGTTATCTTACCACATTATGGTATTGCTCCTGGTAGTATTAGAGAGGTATTATCAATTCCTTTCCAGCAAACAGCAAGATATGTTAAGGAGCATGATAAAGAATTATCAAAGGGTGATATAAGAGCTATTGATAAGGTATTAGTGTATGATACTTTAAAAGAAAGATACAATCCAAGATTATCTGACTCAGTAAAAAATGAATATAATAAATATGCAACAAAAGATGATTTAAAAAACTATTTTAAAGTTTGGAAAGATGGTTTAAATAGACATCCAACTACTTATGTACAAGCTACCATGAATAACATTTATGGATATTTCTATCCAGGAGATACTAATTGGTATATATATACAAAATACGAAGACATAATTACAGAAAGTGGTATTGTTGATTATCACTATAATAATTTAAACGTACTAAGAAAAGTACTATCAGGATATGGTATATCATTTCCTTACATACCACTTGTAGGGCTTATTTCAAACATAGGTTTTAATACATGGTTATTATTAATTATGTTAGCATATTACATAGAAGATAAGAAGTATGAAAACATAATATTCTTATCACCAATGTTAGTAACATTATTAATATGTATTGCATCGCCTGCTAATACTTATTTTAGATACACGATGCCATATGTATTTGCAATGCCGTTGCTAATATCAATATTTATAAAAGAGAAGGAAGAGTGTAAAGATGAAAAAAAGTAAAATAGCAGTATTAATACCATGCTATAACGAAGCTAAAACAATAGAGAAGGTAGTAAAAGATTATAAAGAGGTTTTGCCAGAAGCAGACATATATGTTTATGATAACAACTCAAAAGATCATACTGATGAGATAGCTAAAAAAGCCGGAGCAATTGTAAAATATGAATATCGTCAGGGTAAGGGTAACGTAATAAGAAGTATGTTTAGGAACATTGATGCAGATTGTTACTTGATGATTGATGGTGATGATACTTATCCTAAAGAAAACGCAAGAGAAATGTGTGACCTAATACTAGAAGGTAAGGCCGATATGGTAATAGGAGATAGACTATCTTCAACATATTTTACTGAGAATAAAAGACCATTTCATAATTTAGGTAATAAGATGGTAAGGTTTCTAATTAATAAGTTGTTTGATAATAATATTAAGGACATAATGACTGGTTATAGAGCTTTTAATTATGAGTTTGTTAAGGGCTTTCCAGTAACCTCAAAAGGATTTGAAATAGAAACGGAAATGACAATTCATGCGGTAGATAAGAATTATGAATTAATAGAAGTACCAGTAACTTATAGAGACAGACCGGAAGGTTCTGTATCAAAGCTAAATACCTATAGTGATGGGTTTAAGGTATTAAAAACAATAGCAACATTGTTTAAAGAATATAAACCACAGGCTTTCTTTAATATTGTGTCACTAGTATTTTTACTATTATCATTAGTATTAGTAATACCAATATTATCAGAGTACTTTAAAACTGGATTATTTCCAAGAATCCCAACCTTAATAGTATCAGGAATATCATTTTTACTAGCAATGCTATTGTGGATTACCGGAATAATATTACAAGTAATTGTAAAGAAAGATAGACAGCAGTATGAATTATATTTAAACTTGCTTAATAATAAACATGAATAAGATAATAAAGATATATAAAAAGTATGAAGAGATAATAAATTATTTAATAGTGGGAGTGTTAACTACCTTGGTTAGTTTAGGAGTAAAATGGGGATTACTATTTACAATACTTGATCCTAAGAACGCTTTTGAGTTACAGGTGGCAGTAATTATATCTTGGATAGTAGCGGTTACTTTTGCATATGTTACTAATAGATCTTTTGTTTTTAAAAGTAAGAGTAAGAAGATAATTAGAGAAATAATTAGTTTCTTTGGAGCTAGAATATTAACTCTTTTAATGGAAATGTTTATCATGTGGGTATTCGTAACACTATTAAAATTAAATAGTGATACTTGGGTATTAATATGGACAATGGTATGCCAAGTGTTAGTTACCATATTTAACTATGTTTTTAGCAAACTATTTGTATTTAAGAAAAACAAACAATAATTTTAAAATTGTTTGTTTTTTGTTATAATTAAATGGGTGATATAAATGATACATGAAATGAAATTACAAGATGATCCTTTTAATAAAATAAAATCTGGTACTAAAACGATTGAGCTAAGGCTCTATGATGAAAAGAGAAGTTTAGTAAAAGTTGGAGACATAATAAACTTTACTAATAAGATAACTGGAGAAGTAATATCGGTAGAAGTCAAGAATCTATATAGATATGATAGTTTTAAAGATCTTTATGAAGATTTTGACAATGTTTCTTTAGGATACAAAGAAAAAGAAAAAAAGAATCCTAATGATATGTTAAAATACTATTCTTTAGAAGAACAAGAACATTATGGGGTAATAGGTATAGGTATTAAAAAAATATAATATTTGCTTTTTTTGTTAAAAAATGATATATTATTCGCATTATTAAAAAGGGGGCTTTTTTTATGATTCAAGAGCATTTAGAATATTGGTATGATAAAGATGGTAACAAGATATATGGTGATAAAAAGCATTATAATAAATGCTTAGAATATTTACTTAGTAACAATCCCAAAGACGTTTTATCCAAAAAAGGCATAATGATAAGAAAGATACTAAATCCAATTATTAGAGGAAATATTCAATTCACTTCAAAAAACAAATTTAAAATTGAACGTGATACCAAGCTTCCAAAAGGAAGACCAATTCTTTTTGTTTCTACACATGGATTTAGAGATGATATTGCATTAGCAGTTAAGACTGCAGGAAAACATTGTTACTTGCTATGTGGTAGCATACCAGCGTTTTATTATTCAATAGATGGTTATGCATTATGGGCTATCGGTACTATTGTTATGGATAGAAAAGATAAAGAAAGTAAAAAGGCTTCGGTTGAAAAAATGGATTATGCATTTAATTTAGGCAGTAATTTATTTATGTGTCCAGAAGGGGTTTGGAATAAATCAAAAAATAAACTGATATTAAAATTACACAAAGGTGTTTATTATGAAGCCGTTAAAAATAATGCAATAATTGTCCCTATAGCTAGTATTCAAGTTGGTAATAAGTGCTATTCAAAAAGGATGCAACCTTTTGATATTACTAAGTTTGAAAAGCAAGAGGGACTTGATACTTTAAGAGATATTCTAGCTACAGGAAAATGGGAATTAATGGAAAAATATGCGAAAGATTCTAGAATTAACATTGCAGATGAAAAAAAATATTGGGATAAGTTTATGGAAGAATTAATTGCAACATCAAATGGTTTATACGATTATGAAATAGAGGATAATGCTGAATATGTTGATGAATCAACAATAGAAGAAGAAGATGTTTTTGCACCCGTTGACAATATTCGTGTTAATTGTTCGAATGCACTTGTTTATGCTAAGACTGCAAATGCATGTAGAAAAAAAATATAAAGATAGATACAAAAGTATTTATCTTTTTTATTTTTTTGTTATAATTAAAATAGGAGATGATTATTATGAGAGAATTACAATTACCAGTATGCGCACTTATTTTTACCTTATTATTATGTGTAGTATATTTTTCAAAAAAGAGAATTAATTCAACTGAAAATAAATTATATTCAACAATGCTAATAATGGGATTGCTTGATTGTATAATACTTGTTTTTGAGCGTTCTTTAGCTCTAAGTGGGGATGTCAGTAAGATAACACCTATGGTAATAGAAATAGCGCAAATAACTAATAAGATAGATTGTGGTGCTTTGATAGTTCTTACAACTTGTTTATTTTTATATACACTAAATATTTCATTTCCAAAAATTAAAAATCACTTTAAGAAAATTGTTAAAACTATTACAATTATTGATGTAATAATATTTTTGTATGTTTGTATTTTAAAAATAGATGTAATTACATACGGAAACATTATAAGCGTAAGTGGTGGTGGAATAATTCCTGCTTACATAACTTGTGGTATATACATATTATTGTCGGTATTTATTTCTCTAATTAATATTAAAAAATTTAATAAAAAATACATACCCATGCTTAGTATCATATTTATATTTATATTCTTAATGATAGTATTTAAAAGTAATCCATATATAATGGTTATCTCTATAACAATTACGTTTATAAATTATTTAATGTTTTTTACAATAGAAAATCCAGATTTACAAATGCTTAATGAATTATTAAGAAATAGGGAACTAGTAGAAAGCCAAATAGAAGATAAATCAATGTTCTTATTTGAGGTGTCTGAAGAGATAAAAAACACTATTAGTGATATTAATAATTTGGTAAGGTCCTATGATAATTTAGATGATTTAAAAGATAAAAATAATGTTGTTAGATCAATATCATTAAGCTCTAGAGACTTAGAATTTAAGATGAATAATATATTGAATATATCTTCAGAAGATGCTGCAAAGTTAAAATTATTAAAGAATGCTTATAATACTAAAATGTTTTTTAAGAGCTTACAAACTTATACGAATAACATGATAAAAGATAAAAACATAATTCTTAATTGCTCAATTGAAGATAGCATTCCAAACAATTTATATGGAGATGATTTTAGATTAAAACAAGTACTTAAAGTATTTAACAAGTATTTAACAAGTAGAAGGCGCGCGTAAACCT
>CAZBUA010000013.1:0-266 GCA_964494975.1 uncultured Muribaculaceae bacterium | reverse complement strand
AAAAACACTAAAGAAGGAGTAATTACCTAGAAGTTAAATCGTTTACTAGGTATGACGTGTGTAGGTTAATGATTAAGATATCCGATACTGGAAGTGGTATGAGCCTTGATAAAATAAATGATATATTAAATGATTCTAGAGAATTAAGTAAAGAAGAATTGTCTCAGTTAAACGAACTTGATATTAGTCTTTCAGTTGCTTTAAAAATAATAAAATTACTTGGTGGTAATATGAATATTAGAAGTGACAAAAATAAAGGAACTGAA
>CAZBUA010000012.1:9570-14130 GCA_964494975.1 uncultured Muribaculaceae bacterium | reverse complement strand
ATGCTTCATATATATAACCCGTTATATCGGTTTTTCCTTTTGGATATCTTATTATAAATCCATATTTATAACAGTTATCAGCTAACCATTTAGCCTCATCAGTATACTGAAAACTATCAGAAGTACTACCCAAGTCAAAAGCTAAACCAGTTTGGTGTTCACTCTGTCCAGGTTTAGCTGAATACATGTTAGCAGCAGCCTCACCATCTCTTTGAACATACCTATTATACAAAGTAACCTGAGTATTATAAGAACGAAATCCAGATACTATTGGTAAACTAAGACCAAGTGATGTAGCATCAGCCTGTAATTCTTTTAAATGACTTAGTGCCTCGCTATTAACTCCCGGATTATAATCACTAGGTAAATTATACTTTTTATTAACTAACAAAATACCATTAATGTACGTAATACCATTAGTTACTTCCTTAGTTTTTTCATAAATAATAACCGTTCTTATTACCGAGATGGCATTACCACTACTATCGGTAACACTATATTTAATTTCATAAGTTCCGGTTTTTTTAGTATTAACCTCTCCTTCTACTGTTACTTTCTTGGTAACATCACCATCATAATCATCAGTAGCACCATAACCTGGTTCTTCATAAGATTCGCCTAATTTAATACTAATTTTAGAATCACCCACAAGAGTAATTACCGGATTTGTTTTATCAACCACGTTTATGATTCTGTATAGTTTTAAAGTATAATAATCAGATATTTTAGCTTTATAGCTAATAACATAATTACCCAGTTTATCTTCTTTATAATTAGAACTTACTTTAATATTTTTATTTTCTTTATTATTAACAATAAGTTTTGCTCCCTCATCAGTATACTTAGTCCCGAAAGAAACGTCAGTATTATCATCTCCATTAATGTTAAAAACAGCATATCCTTTTTTATGATCAGTATCATAAGTTTTTATTAAATTATTACAAGATCCAGACTTAGTAGTTCTTCTCCTATAAGTCTTACCACTTTTATAATATCCTTCTTTTAATAAATCTTTTGACAAACTATCAAGTACTAATTTATTAGAAGAAGATATTGTAATGTTCTCTGTCATGTTGCAATATAACAGTTCATTTTTAAAAGTAATTTTATTATTTAATTTATAATTAGTAGTGTTATTTTCATATTTGCGTTCAGTCTTAAACACGGGTAACATAAATAATAATTTTAATAATATAAATATTACTAATAATATAATTAAAACAAATAATACCATTCTTAATATTTTCTTTTTCTTATTTTTATGCTTCATTTCATACCTCACATCATTATAATAATATACCATTTATCTAAAAATTACAACAAAGAAAAAGAAGCTAGAAAAAGCTTCTTTAGCAAATAAATGATCCTACTATTATAGCTAATAATATGTATAAAACTATTACTAGCAAATAACCTCTGCCACTACGTGATGGGCAAGTGTTACCACAAGTAGTATTAGTAGTTGATGAACATGCCATAGTTTATAAACCTCCTTTTTTTATGTTAAACGTAAGCACCTATGATGATTACTAATAATATAAATAATACTAATATGATTCCAGCGCCAGATGCGTATGAGTTACCCATAATTCATTCCTCCTTTTTATCTTTTCAAAGTATTTTATGGTAATTTAAGGAAAAGTGTGATTATCTTTGATAAAAAAGTTGTGTTTTAGCATATAATTTGTTATGATATAAAGGTACATTTTGATAGGAGGATATGAAAAAATGGCAGAAAAGAAGAAAGCTCAAAGTAATGCTTCTAAAAGTACAACTAAAAAGACTACTACTAAGAAGGTAGATACTAAAGCAAGTACTAAGAAAACTAGTACTAAAAAAGCTGTTAGTACTACTAAGCCTAAAGCTGCAGTTAAACCAGTAGATACTTACGAGGCAAAACTAAAGAAAGAAAAAAAGAATGGAAAGTTTAAGAAATGGTTTAATAGCCTAACTCTTGAACAAGTAATAATTGGATGCACAATTATTATAGTAATATTACTTATTGTATTAATATGTGTTTCAACTAAGAATACAAAGACTAAGGATGGCGATGACATCGTTGTTCAAGTAGATGGTAAAACAATTACCGCTAATGACTTATATGACAAATTAAAGAGTCAGAATGGTAGAACGGTTGCTATCAACCTAATCGATGATTATATTGTTAATAAGGAATATAAAACAACTGATGATATGAAAACACAAGCTGAATCTTCAATACAAAGTTACAAGAGTCAGTATGGTGATAGTTATGAAGCATTCCTTCAATATAATGGTATTGCTGATGATGCTGAACTAAAAGAATTACTAATTAAGAATATTAAGTTAACTAGTATTACTGAAGATTATATTAAAGATACCTTAACTGATAAAGAAATGAAAGATTATTATAACTCAAATATAGTTGGTGATATCAGTGCAAAACAAATACTAATATCAGTTAATTATGATGATGATGCCACTGATGAAGAAAAAGAAGCTGCAGATACAGCTGCTAAAGAAAAAGCTGAAAGTATTATTGAAGAATTAAAAAATGGAGCTGATTTTAGCGAACTTGCTAAAAAGTATTCAGATGATTCTGGTTCTAAAGATAATGGCGGAGATTTAGGATACTTTAATACTGGAGACATGGTAGAAGAATTTGAAACAGCTGCTTATGCTCTAGATATTAACCAGTATACTACCGAACCAGTTAAGACTACTTATGGATATCATATTATTATGAAGACTGGTGAAAAAGATAAACCAAGTTATGAAAAAGCTAAAGATACTATTATTGAAAAGTTAGTAGCGCAAAAAGAAAGTGATGACTCAACAATTAGTGTTAAAGCTATGATTGCTTTAAGAAAGAAATATAACATGAAAATCAAAGATAAAAAGGTTAAAAAAGATTATAATAGTTATATAGATGAAGCAACAACTACAACTACAACAACTACTACAACAGCTAGTAATTAGTATAAAAAAACTGGGAACTTAATAGTTCTCAGTTTTTATTTTGCTTATATCATCAGACGTATATCCCTTAGAATATAACTTAGATATTATAATCATTTTTAGTTCATTATCTTGATATTTATTCTTATATTTTAATAATAACCTATCATACTCTTTTTGAAGCTTTGTTAAATCCGTTTTTATTTTATATTTATTAAGCTCACTTAATATCATATATTTTTCATATCCTAAATTAATAAAATAATTTAATAATTTTATCTTTATTTGATTGCTACTACCCTTTTTAATTTTTATTTGTTTTACAATTAAATTAGATAATTTTTCTTCAATAGTAGCCTTATCTACTTCTTCCATAACTTCATCTATAATATCATTCGTAATACCAAACTTAGATAAAATCATTCTTATTTTAGATGGTCCTGATGGCGTTAATAACAATTGATCATTTACATAAGCTTTAGCAAAATCAAAATCATTAATATATCCCTCATGAGTAAGCTTTTCAATAGTTTTTTCTATTTCTTCTTTAGATATTCCTTTTTTCTGTAAATAATTTTCTATTTCTTTCATACTTCTTATTCTAATTGAAATATAATTTAAAGCCATACCATAAGTATGAACATCATTATTTTGAATCATTAACTTATCAAGTAAATCATTATCTATTTCCTTAGTTAATAGTAAATTGTTATTTACTATAACATCTTCATATAAAGAAACAGTATCACCACTATCTAAATATACTTTATATTTATTCTTTGAGACTTTTTTAAATTTAGTTATTTTCATAAAAACCTCCATATGAAAAAAGACACAATACTATTTAACGTGTATTAAGTCTTCCATTACTTCTTCAAGTGCCATACCTATATTCTTTTCACATTTATATTCATTATCTTTCATTTGATAATGATTTGTTTCAGACATCTCTTTAGACCTTCTAGATACTACATGAACAAGTAAGTATTTAGAGCCTACCTTTGTTAATAGTTTATCTATTGATGGATAAATCACTAATATCACTCTCCCTATTATTAGCATACCACCAATCACTTTACATTATCAAGAGATTTGACACTATTTTACATTATTTTTACTTTTTCTATATGATTGTACCTTATTAGAAAATTCTGACATCTTTTTTTCTACTTCTATTAATTTATCTTTATAATGAACTTGATCACAAGTTTCTTTAGCATTAACATACGTATCAACCAAACTATCAAAGCTAATACCATCATAATTAGCCTCATAATACGTTCTAAGCAAATCATTATCCATTGGTGCCTTTAAACAGTTTTCTAACCCAAATATACGTTCTAATGATGGATACAAAACATCTACAAAGTTTAATTCTTCTCTCTTACTACCAAAGCAAGTATCTTCTACGTGCTGCATAATTATATCAGTTAATATACATTCTTTATTCTCTTTTACCATGGTTATATCTCCTAAAGTAATTATACCATAAACATAAAAAAATTCCTAGTTAGGAATTTTTAGTATAAATTCAATAATATTTATTTATTCTTTTTATCTTTCTTTTTCTTTAAAATAAAGTATGTACCTACAACTACCAATATTATTAATCCAATAATCCAT
>CAZBUA010000012.1:1979-9544 GCA_964494975.1 uncultured Muribaculaceae bacterium | reverse complement strand
GTAATTTGTTGATGTAATAACCGCATCTTTTAATCCTATCGTTTGTTTGCTACCATCGGTAGTACTCATAATTATACCATTATCCTGAATGTTTGCCTTTGTCAACAAAATGCTATCAAAAGAGAAGATAGCCGATTCTTTAGAATTAACTTTAACATTTGAATCATCAATTGTTATTTTTTTTGCATAACCAATACCATAATCATACTTTCCATTTTCATTATTAGTATTTATATTGATATCGGACTCTTTTATTTCTAATCCATTAAAGCAACCAACTCCGCTAGTGGATGCTCCCTTAGCATTAGATTTAATATTCATATCTGTATTTAAAATGGTTACGTTATTTTCAGCCCATATACCATAAGCATTTGATATTCTACTTTCAGTATCATTCTTTAGTGATAAACTATCTGAATCAGAATTGTAATCTATGCTAGATGTACTCTTAATATTTATTTTTGAATTACTGATTTTTAAATCATAATATGCCCACATTGCACCAGTTATTTCATAAGAGTTAGATACCAAAGATAGATTAGAATTATTAATAGCAGTATCTCCTTTAGCAGACATTAATAATACTGCACCATTATTGTTTGATTTTATATTAGCTTTTAAATTTGTATTATCAATGCTTAACTCATTACCAGAATTAATTGCTCTAACAAAACCATTACCAGTAATATTTACATTATGATTACCATTATTAATGCTTACTGAATTAGAACTATATATTCCGTTACTAATACCCGTTTCGTTTGTATTTGTAATATCAATATTAATTTTTTTAGCTTCAATATTGGTTTTACCATTAATAGTCGCTACTGCAATGGCAGAATCACTGTTTACGTTCATCTTAATATTTAAGGTGCCATTACCTTTTATGGTTAAGTCACCTTCACCAATTACAATTGCTCTTACCTTACTATTACTTTCACATGTAATGTTATTAGTTCCCTTAAGAATAATAGTTACGTTTTTATCTGGAAGATCAATGCCATACTGATCCTTTACTGATGAATTATAATTATTTAAAGTTAGGGTGTCAGTATCATTATCCCAGCTCCATCCATCACCTTTTGAATTACTAGTTACTGTTCTTAAGTCTAAAACATTAGTGTTTAATTCTTTTGCGTTAACAAAAATATTAAAGCATAAGAACAAAGCTAAAACTGATAATAATAAATAAATCTTTTTCATACACAATTCCTCACTTACTTTTTTATATAGTCATTATAACATATAAAACATTATTAATTTATTATAATATATTTAATTATTTTTCTATATAATTCCATAACCCTAACTTTCCTTTACAAGGTATAGGTTTATCATATTTTTTAACATTTTCTAATTTCAACGCATAGTTACTAACATGATTACTTCTTGAATATACTATGGGATTAACATCTGCTAATTTTTTATTAAATTCCTCATCTACCAAAATACAATCAGTAATATAAGCTTCTCCTATTATATTTCCCATATTATAATTTAAATCGTAACAAGAAAATCTTTCAATCATATCTTTTTCAATAGTCTTTCCAGCATGAATCAATATTTTTCCTCTATAATTTGTCTTCCAGCTTCTAAATTCATATTTCTTATAACCTTCTATTATTAAAGTTGCCCATGGTTCTTTTATTGTTAATACCTTCATATCATTATTTCTCCATAATTATATTATATCAAATTACAATAAAAAAGAGTCCATATTTGGAACTCTTTCTAGAACTTGTTGCAGCAACCAGGATCAACATTAGTAACCGTATTTTCCTCTGAACATGTATATTCCGGAGTATAGTTATGTTGAATTATATGGTTGTTAATAACTCTTGTGTGTATTGGACAAACGTGTTCTACAGTATGACATATATCTCTTGTAACACATCTTTCTATTACTGGTTCTATTACTGGATCACATGGGCATTCTGCCCTACATGGTTCTTGGCAGCAATTGTTTTGTTCAAACATTTGCCCCTTACAACACTTATTATTCAAAAACATTTAAATCCCCCTTACCTACTTTATAGTATGAGGTTTTTAAATGTTTGAATAGGTTTTTGCTCATAATAAGTTAAATTATACTATTTTTGTACCTAATAACTTATTTTTCTTCCACCCCATTCAACAACGGTAAATCCTTTTCTGGTTACCGCTGCTAATTTTTGTTCAGTAACATTTACTTTTTTATTTAATGGGGCATAATCCATTGTTACTCTTATTAACGTATCAGGATTAGTAGAAAAATCTAATTTCATATACTTATTCATCTCATCAGTAGTTCTAAAGTATATATAGTTATAATTATTAGATTCTAACTTGTCTATCCAGTAAATTACGAACTCATTTATCTCTCCTTCATTTAGACCTAGTATAGCTAGTTTTTCCTCTAAGAACTTAACAGTATCACTGCCCTTTACAACAAAACCTACAGAAGTATCAATTTTTGTATTATCAACACCTTCCCAGTATAATGCGTAATAATTTCTTTTAGTATCATAATCATATATATTACTATCAGTAGTTACATGAACATTCCATTCTTTATTATACTTTGGATAAGTATAGGTAAGTGCTTTTTTATTATCTAACTTTATTGTTAAATTCATATCTTCTTTAGGATATATATAAATAATAGGTTTATATATACCATGATCAGAACATCGTTCTGACTTAATATTTACTTTAGTATTTATTTTGTTAATATCATACTTCTTATCAAGTTCATATACGTATGTAACTAGTTGATAAGCACAATCACCACATGAATCATAATCTGTTAAATAAGTATTTAAAACATTATTTTTTATTTCGACTTTATCATAATTGTAGTATTCACCACAACCATTTCTTTTTAAAGTTAAAAATACATATGTTTTACCTTTTTCAAATTCTTTCTTAAAATATTCATCATAGTCAAAATCTTCTTCTTCTGTGTAAAAATGGGCAGAACTATTATAATAAGATCCAAAACTATCAATGTTATTCTTAAATTTATCATACGAATCTATATATAACATACTGTATTCTTTATTATATTCACTCATTAATTTATAATTTTTTCTATTTACCATAATTATAATAACAATTGCAATAATTACCGCTACAACAATTCCTAATATTATTATTAATGCTTTCTTGTTTGATTTTTTCTTAGTGTCTTCATACTCTTCCATAGCTTTTCTCCTTTTTATTAACTACATTGGCATCTTAAAGCTGCCATTATTCATCATCTTCATCATCTTTTGCATTTGTTCAAATTGATTAAGAAGTTTATTTACATCCTGAACGCTAGTACCACTACCATTAGCTATTCTCTGCTTTCTAGATGCTTTAATTATTTCTGGATGCTTTCTTTCTTTAATAGTCATAGAAGAGATTATTGCCTCTAATCTCGACATTTGTTTAGGATCAATATTCACGTTATTTAATCCCATCTTTCTAGCTCCTGGTATTAATTTAATTAGGTTTTCTAGTGGACCTAGCTTTTTTATTTGCTTTAATTGAGATAAGAAGTCTTCTAAATCCATCTTACCCTGTTTCATCTTCTTAACGGTCTTTTCAGCTTCTTTTTCATCTATTACCGATTCAGCTTTTTCAACTATTGACATAATGTCACCATTACCAAGAATTCTAGATACCATTCTTTCTGAATCAAAAACATCTAATCCATCTAACTTTTCACTAGTACCTATGAACTTAATAGGAACACCAGTTAGGTGTTTAGCGGATAAAGCAACACCACCTTTAGTATCACCATCCATCTTTGTAAGAATTGTTCCGGTAATAGGAAGAGCATCATTAAATCCGTTAATAACATTTATTGCATCCTGTCCTATCATTGCATCTATTACCAGTAATATTTCATCTGGATTAACAGCATTATTTATGTTCTTTAATTCATCCATTAATTTTTCATCTACGTGTAAACGACCAGCAGTATCAATTAATACTAAATCGTAATTATTATCTTTAGCATGCTTAATACCGTTCTTAACAATCTCTACAGCATCACCTTGACCCTCTTCATAAACTTCTATACCTAATTCCTTACCAAGGGTTTTAAGCTGGTCAATAGCAGCAGGACGATAAACGTCCGCCGCTATAAAAATTGGTTTCTTATTATTTTTCTTTCGTAATAAATTACCTAATTTACCAATGGTTGTGGTTTTACCTGATCCTTGAAGACCTACTAACATAATGATACTTGGATTAGACTTTAAATTAAGTTCTGTGGTACCAGATCCTAATAGCTCTAATAGCTCATCTTTTAAGATTTTAACAAACATGTCTCCAGGCTTTAAACTCTTTTTAACTTCTTCTCCTAAAGCCTTTTCTTTTACCTTGTTAGTAAACTCTTTAACCACTTTATAGTTAACATCTGCTTCAAGAAGTGCAAGACGCACCTCTCTCATTGCATCACCTATGTTATCCTCGGTTATCATTCCATAACCTTTTATCTTACTTACGGCACTCTCTAATTTATCAGTTAAACTTTCAAACATTTATATCACCCTAATCAAATATTTTTTCTGCTATTTCTCTTATATTTTTATCTTCTATTGCTCTTATCTTTTGTTTTATTATTTTATCTTTCTCGTTAAGCTTTAACTTTTCTTCATAAAACTCTAATTTAGATTCAACACTCTTTATGTGCTTATGAACCGCATTACGGCTTATACCATAGTTTTCAGCTATCTCTCCTAAAGATAGATTATCAAAGTAATAGCACTCAAAATAACGCTTATTATCATCATTTAAAAGCTCACCATAATAATCATATAAAATAATTAAATAATCTCTATTTTCCATATCACATCATATCCTTAAATAATCCATATATATATTTTTCTATATCAAAAGTTTCTAAATCTTCTGCTCTTTCACCAAGCCCAATATACCTTACAGGTACTCCTACCTCATCCTTGATTGCTAAAACTATACCACCCTTAGCAGTACCATCTAACTTAGTAAGAATAATACCAGTAAGATTAGTAATCTCTTTAAAAGCTTTAGCTTGACTAATACCATTCTGTCCGGTAGTAGCATCTATTACTAAAAATGTTTCATGTGGAGCCCCACTTATTATCTTATCTCCAACATTATTTATCTTTTCTAGTTCTTTCATCAAGTTAACCTTATTTTGAAGTCTACCTGCGGTATCAATTAATACCATGTCATAATTATCTTTTTTAGCTTCTTCTAATCCCTTATAAACAACACTTGCTGGATCAGTAGTATTAACATCACTAACAACGTTACAACCTATTCTTTCTCCCCAAGCATTTAATTGTTCAACAGCTCCCGCTCTAAAAGTATCAGCTGCAACTAACATAACTTTCTTACCTTCTTTTTTAAACTTGGTAGCAAGTTTAGCTATGGTAGTTGTTTTACCAACCCCATTAACGCCAACAAACAAAATAACCGTTGGTCCTTCTTCATTATAATTAATCTTATTTGATAATATTTCATCATCAACATATATTATAAAAAGTTCATCAACTATTATCTCAGTTAACATTGATGGGTCAGTTATGTTTTCTTTAGACACCCTCTTTTGAAGTCTATCCATAAAGTCCATAACGGTATTAACTCCAATGTCAGCGTTTATTAATAATTCTTCTAATTCTTCAAAATAATTATCATTTATTTCATCATATTCTTTTGAAAGATTAGCTAACTTATTAACAAAACTCTTTCTAGTTTTTGATAAACCACGTTCATAAGTATCTACACTTTTATCATCTTTCTTAAATACGTTCTTAAACTTATTAAATAGACCCAATATTATCGCCTCCAATGCCATTAGCATCTGAATATATACTTCTCTCATTAGGAAGCTTAATATTACCTTTTATAACATTATCTAAATAAGAATCAAAATCACTATTTTGTGAAGGCAGTTCACAAAGATCTTTATGATATTTATTTAGTAGTATTGAAATATCCTTAAATTTATCAGGTTTATCTAAAGACAAATCTCCCTCAAACAAGTTTTTAAATGCTTCTTTATTATTGCTTATATCTATATACATTCTATAAAAGAATTGATTAATTATAAAATTTATTTCTCCAGCTTCATACTTACTTAACTTCTTTGATTCTACTAACTCTTTAATAATACTTTCAGGTAAAACACTATTATCTTCTAACAAGGCTTTATTAACTTTTTCATCATTTTTATATACCTGATTATCATCAAATACTGGTTCACCATCAAAAAGACCATAATATATATTGTAAATCATTGAATATTCTGGGCAAAATACAGATTCGCTACTCACTACTCCACAAGTTAAAGATTCTCTAGAAAAATTAATTAATCTTTCTGCATATTCTATTTGATCATTATCTATATAATTATTTAGTATTTTTAAAGTCCTTAATACTACTGATAATTTTAATTCAGATATATTTCCATAATACATAACCATTTTGTTTACTATTAAACTAAAAGTTTTTTTAATATTTTCAGGTGCTTTAGGTGATATTAATTCATCTACATGATTTAGTATGTAAATTGATGTCAATGTTTCAACATTTTCCTTTAATCTATACTTAATACCAGACGCCTTAGCATCCACCTTTAATATTGGTAATATTTGATCAGTCAACTTCTTTTGTTCTACTATTTTAGAACGTAACTTAGCATTAATAAATTTAATCATCTCATCTGATACACCTATCTTATTTTTAGATAATTCATCTTCAGAATCAAAAATATTAATTATTTCCTGATTTATTTTTATCCATTCTAATATCTCGTTAGAAAGGTCCTTATTATTAAGCTTTAAAAGAGAATCTTTAATTACGGTTTTGTTTAAAAAGTTTTCCATGTGTATTTCTCCTATCTATTTCATTATACCAAACAATAGACAAATTGTAAAAAAAATAGTATAATCTTTAAGTTAATTCTTTTTTAATTATTAACTATGAAAGGAGTTTAAAATTAAATGAAAATTTTTGATGTAAATCGTGCAGAAACACTAGTGTTTTCACTAGGGGGTTTAGGAGAAGTCGGAAAAAATATGTACTGCATAATGCACGATGATGAATTAATAGTCATTGATGCGGGAGTTATGTTCCCTAAAGATGAACTAATGGGTATTGATTATGTTATTCCTGATTTTACGTTTCTAAAGAAAAATGAAAGTAAGATTAAGGCACTTATCATAACTCACGGTCATGAAGACCATATTGGAGGTATAGCCTTTTTGTTACAAACTGTTAACATACCAGTTATATATGCTCCAAATCAAGCTTGTGGGCTTATAAAAAGAAAGTTATTAGATAGAAATGTTAGCTACGACAATTTAAAAGTATATGATGAAAATACAAAGATTAAGACTAAGCATTTTACCATAGATTTCTTTGCCACAACACACTCTATTCCAGATTCACATGGTATTGTTATCACAACACCTAACGGAAAGATAGTAGAAACTGGAGACTTTAAATTTGACTTAACACCAATTGGTCCAATGTCAAACATCCATAAGATGTCAGACACTGGTAAGTCTGGAGTTAGATTGTTACTTAGTGAGTCTACTAATGCTTTA
>CAZBUA010000012.1:0-1969 GCA_964494975.1 uncultured Muribaculaceae bacterium | reverse complement strand
ATCTCCAGGATTTTCGATGAGTGAGTCTAAGGTTGATGAGGCTTTAGGAGAAATATTTGAGAAGAAAAAAGGAAGAATTATAGTAGCTACTTTTGCTTCTAACATATACAGATTAAAGCATATTGTTGAAACTTGTAAAAAGAATAACAGAAAGATTGCTTTATTTGGTAGAAGTATGGAAAATAATATTGAGATATCTATTGAGGGTGGATACATAAAAGATGATAAGATATTCGTATCATCTGAAATAGCTAACACGTTACCACCTGATGAGATTTGTTTACTATGTACTGGGTCTCAAGGAGAACCTTTAGCAGCTTTATCAAGAATCGCTAACGGAACGCATAAGCAAATAAAATTAAGACCAGATGACACGGTAATATTCTCATCTAACCCTATTCCTGGTAATAACGCTTCAGTAGCTAAAACCATAAATGCGTTATACTTACAAGGTGTAGAAGTGTTTATAAACAATTCTGAAAATGAAATACATACTTCAGGACATGCTAACGAGGAAGAATTAAAGTTAATGATCAGGTTGTTAGACCCTGAGTATTTCATGCCTATCCATGGTGAGTATCGTATGCTTAAAGCACATCAGGATATTGCTATAGATTGTGGTATACCAAAAGAAAAGACTTTCTTATTACAAAATGGTGATGTTCTTGCAATGAGTAAAACTGGTATTAGAAAAGCAGGAAACGTTGGTGCTGATGACGTATACGTAGATGGTAACAGAATTGGTGATATCGGTAACATCGTAATAAGAGATAGAAAGATAATGGCTAATGATGGTATTTTAGTAGCAATATGTAACATAAATATGCAAAATCATAAGTTACTAGGGCGAATTAGTATAACTACTAGAGGATTTATATTAGTTAACGAAAATGAAGAATTATTAAATAAAATAGAAGAAGTTGCAACCGCAACTGTTAATAAAGAATTAACAAAGAAAATAGTTAACTATAACGAATTAAAGAGTCAGTTAGTATCTGACGTTCTAACCTTTGTGTTTGAAGAAACAGGTAGAAGACCAATTATCTTACCAGTATTTTTAGATGTAAAAAAATAAGTATAATAAAAATGATTTCAGATTAATCTGAGATCATTTTTTTTAATTAGAAAAAGGTAGAAATTATTCTTCTACCTTTTCTTCTTTCTTATCATCTACTATTTTATCTTTAACCAATACTTCTTTTCTAGATAAGTTTAATTTACCATTCTTATATCCAGTAGCTTTTACTATGATGTCATCACCTTCAGCAACAACGTCAGAAGCTTTAGCTACTCTCTTATCTGATAATTGAGATATATGAACTAAGCCTTCACATCCATCCCATAATGATACGAAGCATCCTAATTCGTCTATTACTTTAACTACCTTACCAGTATATATCTTACCTACTTCTACTTCTCTTATGATATTCTTAATCATGTCAGCAGTCTTATCAATTATCTCTTGATTAGTATGATATATAATTACTCTTCCGTCTTCTTCTATATCTACTTTTACAGCGTTCATGTCAGTTACGGTTTCTACTCCTGAGGATTCAAGAATAATCTTAGTAATCATCTCTCCACCCTTACCAATAACATCTTTAATCTTTGCAGGATCTATCATGAATGTCATTGTTTTAGGAGCATACTTACTAACTTCTTTTCTTGGCTCTTTTATTTGTTTAGTAATTACTTTTAATATTTCCATTCTAGCTTTCTTAGCTTGCGATAAAGCTTCTTTTAATATATCCTTAGTAATTCCCTTAATCTTAATATCCATTTGTAAAGCACAAATGCCGTCCTTAGTACCAGCTACCTTAAAGTCCATATCTCCTAAGTGGTCTTCCATACCTTGAATATCAGTTAGAATTGTGTAATCATCACCATCAGTAATTAGTCCCATGGCAATACCTGCTACAGGTGATTTAATAGGAACACCGGCTGCCATTAAAGCCATACAACCAGCACA
>CAZBUA010000011.1:0-14357 GCA_964494975.1 uncultured Muribaculaceae bacterium | reverse complement strand
AGGATACATAGATGAAAAAGTTAAATCTGGAAGTACTGAAAAGGAAGCTATAGAAGAATTTGGTAACTTTGATGATCTTGTAAAAGATATTTTGTCAGCATATAAAATTGATGAAGAATCATTAAAATATAGAAACGTAATAACAGATTTTATTGATTCTTGTGTTGATTTATTTAAACGTTTCTTTAATAGTATGAAAAAGAAATCTGGTGGTGATATCTTTAAGATAATAATTGAGTTCATCATACTATTATTATTCATTGCTATATTAAAATTACCAGTTATTTTAATTGAAAAACTTGGTGAAATGTTATTTGGATTGGTAATTAATCCGTTTGGAGTTGTATTATCAACGGTATGGAAATACATGGTAGAACTAATATACTTAGTTTTAGCAGTAATGGGAATAGCAAACTTTGTTAAAAAAGAATGTGATTTTGAAGATGAACCCAAGAAAGAAACATTAAAAAGGAGAAATGTTAAAATGAACGAGTCAAAAGAAGAACAAAAAGAAATAAAAGAGAAAGTTAAAACAGAAGGAAGCATGAGTGCTACCAAAATTATTTTAATAATATTAAAAGTATGCGTTGCTTTCATACTTATTCCAGCTATATTTAGTTTTGTAGGAGCTATCGTAGCAATGGTTATTGCAATAATGACACTTTGTCATGGCGTTCCTTACGTTGGAATATTCTTATGTATACTAACTTTTCTGATTGCTAATTATATATTTATCGAACTATGTATTAGGTTTATAGCTAACAAGAAAATTAATTCTAAATTATTAATTAGTGAGATTGTAGCAACAATAATAATATTCATTGCTGGTATTGTTTTATCTATATATGAAGTAACTAATACTACATTTATTAATAATGTTGATTCAATAGCGGATAAAAAGACCGAAACAAGAGAATTAATTTATACTGATACCAGTGACATTAGCTGTTCTACAATATCACATTATGGGCTTTGTAATTATAAAACTGATGATTCTCTAGGAGATAAGGTTATTATTACATATACTTATTATGATTATTTTAAGGATAGAAACATAACAATATCAGATGATTTACAATATAATATTACTGATGGTGAAAAAATTTATTTAAAAGATGGTATTAATTTATTATTTAATGATTTAAAAAATAGAGAGATTCATAATTATTCAAGTTTATATGAAGTTAACGTAACCATCACTACAAGTACTGATGTTAAAAACAAGATAGATGCTAAAGAAGAAGCTAAATACGATAATTATGATGAATCAGAAGATACTGAAGATACAGAATACTAAAACAATTGAGATTAGATTATTTATCTAATCTTTTTTCTTTATGATATAATAGATACTAGAAAGGAATAAACATATGAAAAACGACGTGGTAGATGCAATTATTGAAATACCATACAGATCTAGAAATAAGTTTGAGGTAGATCATGAAACAGGAAGAATTAAACTTGACAGGGTTTTATATTCAGCTATGGCTTATCCAGCAGAATATGGATATTTAGAAGATACTTTAGCAAAGGACGGAGACCCTTTAGATATATTAGTAATAGGTTCAGAACCTACTTATCCCGGATGTATAGTCCCAGCAAGAGTAATAGGATATTTAGCAGTAGTGGATAGAGGATATGAGGATTATAAGCTTATATCAGTAGTAGATGTAGATCCTAGATATAATGAAGTTCATGAATTAAAAGACTTATCAGAATTTATCTTAGAAGAGATAAAAAACTTTTTTGAGAACTATAAAACTTTACAACACATGGTTGTTGAGGTAGGAGATTATCATAGCAAGGAAGATGCTTTAGACTTAATAAAGACTTGTAAGGATAGATATATAAATAGTAAATAAGAGATATTAAATATCTCTTTTTTATTGAATATATATTAAAAAAGTGATAGTATAATAAGTATGAAAAGTATGATTTGGAGGAACTATGAAAAATAATAAATACGTAGGTATAAGTAAGGTTGGTGAAAAGGGTCAAATAGTTATACCAAAAACGGTAAGGGATATGTTTGATATAAAAGCAGGAGATTCCATGATAGTGTTATGTGATAAAAAGAAAGGAATAGCACTTGTTAAATCAGATGTTATTGATGAATTAACAAGTAATGTTATAGTTGGTAAATAATAATATGTATGAGATTGAAACTAAGGATTTAGTAAAAAAATATAAAAATAAAACTGCTGTAGATGGTATTGATCTTAATATAAAGAAAGGTGATTTGTTTGCGCTATTAGGAACTAATGGCGCCGGAAAATCAACCACTATTAAAATGTTGACCACACTAACAATACCTACTAGTGGTAATATTAAGATTGCTGGTATGGACATAAAAAAAGATGCAGAAAATATAAAAAACATTATTAATATATCACCTCAAGAAACTGCCATTGCTCCTAACTTAACAGTTAAGGAAAATCTAGAATTTATGGCTGGTATATATGAAGTTAAAAACAAAGACATAGTAATAGATGAATTAGTTAATTTGTTTAAGTTGGAAGAAGTTATAAATCAAAAGGCTAAAACCCTATCTGGAGGATGGCAAAGAAGGCTATCTATCGCTATATCATTAATAAATGATCCGGATATTTTGTTTTTAGATGAACCAACTTTAGGGTTAGACGTAATAGCTAGAAAAGAATTGTGGAACATTATTGAAAATTTAAAAGGTAAGAAAACCATTATTTTAACAACTCATTATATGGAAGAAGCGGAAAGCTTATCAGACATGATTGGGATAATATCCAAAGGGAAATTAGTGGCTCTTGGAACATCAAAAGAACTAATCAAAAAGGCAAAGGCCAAAAATTTTGAAGAAGCTTTTATAAAGTTAGTAATGGGAGGTAATAATGAGAATATATAGTTTTTCTAAAAGAAATTTTAAAGAAATAATACGTGATCCACTAAGTATAATTTTTGCAGTATTATTACCACTTTTCTTATTATTTATATTTCAACAATTTAAAATACCTAATAATGTTTATAGAATAGAAAACTTTACCCCGGGTATTATAATTTTTAGTTTTTCTTTCATAACAATGTTTACCGCAACTTTAATTGCAAAGGATAGAACCACATCATTATTAATCAGATTAGGAGTAAGTCCTATGAAACCTATGGAATACATAATAGGATATACTTTATCAGTATTACCATTAGTAATAATACAAAACATATTATTCTTTGTAGTAGCTATTATGCTCGGACTATCACCATCAATAAATTTATTATTTACAATTTTAGTTTCATTGCTAATATCAATATTATTTATTGCTCTTGGAATACTAATAGGTAGTATTACTACAGAAAAATCCGCCTCAGGTGCATCCAGTATTATTGTCCAGTTAGTAGCGTTTACAAGTGGTATGTATTTTTCTTCAGATATGATAGGAAAGTTTTTCAACACACTATGTAACATACTACCATTTCAAAGTGCTTTAGATATAATAAAGAGTGTCTTAAATGGTACTGTAATAGATTTATCAAAATTACTAATAGTAACTGGGTATGGCGTACTATCAGTAGCTTTAGCAATAATAATATTTAAAAGAAACATGATTAGTGATAATAAATAAAAAGAAGGTAATATTATGAATAATATTTTAATAGTTGAGGATGAAGAAAAAATTTAAACTCTTTTCAACTACATATTTAGTAAGTAAAAACATAATAAAAGAAAAATAACTAAAAGATTAGCATAAAACTAATCTTTTTCTTTATTATTTTAAATTATGTGTTATAATTGATGAGTTATTGAAGAAAGAGGAAGAAATGAAGTTTAAAGATTTAATAAAAAATAATAATACATTACGTGTTATTGAAGAATTAGGATATGACACACCAACTAAGATACAGGAAGAGATTATTCCATTAATATTAGATGGTAATGATGTGTTAGGACAGAGCCAAACTGGTACTGGTAAAACAATAGCTTTTGCGTTACCAATATTAGAAAATATAGAAGAGAATAATAAGTTACAAACACTTATTTTAGCACCCACAAGGGAACTTGCTATACAAATAGAAAGAGATATTAAGCTTTTAGCAAAAAATACTAATATTAAACTTACTTGTGTGTATGGAAGTAGTAGTATGGAAGAACAAATAAAGAACATTAGAAATGGTGCTGAAATAGTTGTTGGTACTCCTGGTAGAGTAAAGGATTTAATTAATAGAAGAGTATTAAAATTATCAGAAATAAGATATTTTGTCCTTGATGAAGCTGATGAGATGCTTAGCATGGGTTTTGAAGAGGAAATAGACTATATATTTAATAAAGTAAATAATGATAGGCAAGTAATGTTATTTTCAGCTACAATGCCTAAAACCATCTTAAAAATAGCTGAAAATTATATGTCACGTGATTATAAAATGATATCAATAAAATCTAAAGAAATGACTGCGGATAATATTGAACAAGAATATTACGTAGTAAATAACAAGACCAAGACAGAAGCATTATGTAGAATACTAGATTATTATAACCCAAACAGAAGTATAATATTTTGTAGAACAAAAAGAAACGTAGATGAATTATTAGAAAGATTAATAAGTAGGGGATATAGTGCAGAAGCAATTCATGGTGACATTACTCAAGGCCAAAGGATAGCTACCCTAGATAAGTTTAAAGCAGGACTATTTAAAATATTAATAGCAACTGACGTAGCAGCTCGTGGTATTCATGTTGATGATGTTGATATAGTATTTAATTATAACATACCAGAGAGTAATGAAGCTTACGTACACAGAATTGGAAGAACCGGAAGAGCTAATAAGAGCGGTATGTCAATAACTTTAGTTACTACTAGTGAGGAAAAAACAATAAGAAGTATTGAGACTCACGTTAAAAGCACGATAGTTAAAAAATTAATTCCGGATAAAACCTCAATTATGAGTGGTAGAATAAATGATATAACTAACATGGTAGATAAGTATAAAGATAAATCATCTGACTCATTATTTTCTAGTTATGTAGATAGTTTAGATAATGATCAAAAGAATAACATATTAAATAAGTTATTAAATGAAAAGTTAGGAATGGTTATTGGTAGTGACTTTTTAGTTGACATAACAGTTGAGGGTAAAAAGAAAAAACATGGTAAGAGACAACTAGATGATGCTACAAGGGTATTTTTAACAATAGGTAAGTTAGACAAGATAGATAAGAGAGATTTCTTATTATTCTTAGAAAGAACCGCAAAAGTTAAAGAGGGAACCTTTACTGGTATGGAAATATTATCTAAGTTTACTTTTATGAACGTTAATAATAAATATTTAAATGACGTATTAACCAAATGTAATAATATAAAATATAATGATAGATTAATAAGAATAGAAATAGCTAAAAAATAAATAAGCCAGCAATAATTATTTTGCTGACTTATTTTTCTTTTTATCTTTTAAATATAAAGTATTAATTACTTTAACTTTTTTACCTAATTTAGTTTCAAATTTTTTTCTAACACCAGCAGGTAATTCTTTTTTAACAACTTTCATTATGTCCCTCCATACTTATACCATTATAACACGTTAATGTTATTTTATAAATAATTAATTTTAATCTTTTGTATTATATTTAATATAAATTACTGAAATATTTATAAGAAAAACATATCAACAAAATTGTTATCATTTTAATTTAAATGAAATCAATAATATGAATTCTTATAGTACTGAAGGATGGAAAAACCACTGTTTAGAAAGAGACTTGCACGATTTTAATTCTTTAATAAGTTTACCGTCAATAAATTCTTGTGAATTAGAATTTAAATTTGATAACTATACTGTTAATTATAATAAGTATTCTAGTGGTACCATTGAAGATGTTAAGGAAAACTGTGAAGTTAAGGTTCTAGAAAATACAATATATTATGTATATAATAGTTGTTTAATAAAGTATGAATCAAAAATGGACGCATCCATTGGCCTTATTAGTGATATATTAAAAAATGAAAATATTGATAATTTCATATTAGATTTAAGAGACAATTTGGGTGGTGCATCCCAGGCAATTAAACCTTTAATTGACTATTTGGGAAACCATAAACTAAATTTATACACTTTTGTTAATGGCAACACTTTTTCTTCTGGAATAGAAGCGTTAATTGGTATGAAAAATATTGGTAGTATTATTATAGGAAATGATGTAGGTTCTCCTTTAAATCATTTTGGAGCGGTTGATACAATTTATTCTCTGCCAAATACTAATTTTACTTTTAAAGTTTCAACTAGATTTATGCCTTATAATGTTAATAGTATTAATTCTAGAGAAGATTATGAAAATATGGATAAATCTTTACTAACACCAGTTTATTTTAAACCGGATTATATTATTGATGAAAAAGGTAACAATTTTATGAATAATGAAGATGAATGGTTTAATGTATATAATAAAATTATTAAAAATAAAAATAAATTTTAAGATATATAAAAAAACTAACTCAAATTGAGTTAGTTTTATTAAAAAAGCCCGAAAAGTTCGGGCAGATTTAACTCTGGAGCAGGTGAGGAGAATCGAACTCCCGTTAGCAGCTTGGAAGGCTGAAGTTCTACCATTAAACTACACCTGCATAGGTAGGCATTTTTAATTATACTTATTTTTGGGCTGTTGTCAATAGCCTTCCAATGCTTTTTGTTAAAATATTAAAAAAAACACAATTTATTTGCCCATACACTATAGCCTTAGATGTATATAATAGGCTAGGAGGTAAAATAATGAATTTAAATGATTATGAAATGTTTTTAATTAATAATGGATATTTAAAAAGATGCATAACACCAGAAACAAATAATAATTACAAAAACAATATGACTGTTAATAATAATAAGTTTGTTTCTCCCCAGGAAGGTTTTTATAAAGGAAACTTAGAAGCTGCTTCATATGTTCCGTATAATAACATGCAAGTAATAAAACCTGTTATAACAAGTGAACAGGAAAGAATGATGGAGCAAATACAAGCTTATTCTTTTGCGGCTCATGATCTTAACTTGTACCTAGACGTACATCCGAATGATAATAACGCAATAGAAGCATATAATACATATAACAAGCAAGCGGAAGAACTTACTACTCAGTATGAAAAACAATATGGACCTATTAATTTATATGATAATAACGGTCTTGAAAGGAATCCATGGGCTTGGAACAATTCATGGCCATGGGTTAAGTAGCAAATATGTTTAGATATTTAAAAACACTTCAATATCCTATTAATATTAAAAATAGGAACTTAAAAATGGCCAATTACATAATTAGTCAATATGGTGGTGCTCAAGGGGAGTTAGGAGCTGCAATAAGATATTTAAATCAAAGATTTACAATGCCTGATGATATGGGTAAGGCTTTACTAACTGATATTGGTACTGAAGAGTTAGCTCATGTTGAAATGATATGTACCATGATATACCAACTAACGCAAGGAGCTAGTAAAGAAGAATTGGTAGCTAATGGATTAGGCAGTTATTATACTGAGCACGGTTTTAGCTTATTTCCATCAAGCCCAGATGGTTTCCCATGGACAGCAGCTTATATTTCTTCAACAGGGGATCCAATAGCGGATTTGGAAGAAGATTTAGCAGCAGAACAAAAGGCAAGAGCAGTTTATGAAAATCTAATTGATTTAACATCTGATCCTGATATTGTTGGACCATTACTATGGTTAAGGCAAAGAGAAGTGGTCCATTATGACAGGTTTAAAGAATTATCAGATTATTATAAGAGTAAAAACTATTAAAGGCTAAGAGCCTTTTTTTTATTTAATAAGAAAAGAGATATAAATCTCTTTAATATTGTTTAGCAAAATATATCTTAGTTTTAGCATCCTTACCACAACATACACACTTACCATCTGGTTCATTATTAGTAAATGGAATGCATCTTGTTTTGATACCAACATCATCTTTTATTTTTAACTCACAGGCTTCATCACCACACCAGTTAGCTAGTATGAATCCCTGCTTATCTTTAGCTATATTTTTCATTTCTTCATAACTATTAACACTATATATCATACTATCACGTCTTTTTAAAGCTTTTTCATACATATCATTCTGGATATTAATAATAAGCTCATTTACTTTGATAACGGCTTCATCAATAGGAACTTGAATCTTTTCTAAAGTATCACGTCTTACTATTGTTACAACGTTATTAGAAATGTCTCTCTTACCAATTTCAATTCTTATTGGATAACCTTTTACTTCGGCATCAGCAAACTTAAATCCAGGAGTTTTATTACTGTTATCCACTTTATAAGTTATGTTAGTATCTTTTAAATCTTTAGTAACAACATCTAACGTTTCTAACACTTTTTCATCATCACTAATTGGTATTATTATTACTTTATATGGTGCTATGTTTGGAGGCAAAACAAGACCTCTATCATCTCCATGCACCATTACTAAAGCGCCAATCATCCTGGTTGTGCATCCCCAAGAAGTTTGATAAGGAGTTACAAGTTTATTATCTTTATCTAGAAATTTAATATCAAAAGCTTTGGCAAAACCCTGACCAAAAAAGTGACTAGTAGCACTTTGAAGTGCCACACCATCATACATCATAGCCTCTACTGAATAAGTATCTTCTGCCCCTGCGAACTTTTCTTTATCAGTTTTCTTTCCAGTAAATACTGGTATTGCTAGAATGTTCTTTTGAAAATCTTCATACACCTTAAGCATTCTAAGAGTTTCGTTAACAGCTTCTTCTTTAGTAGCGTGCATCGTGTGTCCTTCTTGCCATAATATTTCACGGGTTCTAAGAAAGGGCCTTGTGGTTTTTTCCCATCTAACGATTGTACACCACTGATTATATAATAAAGGTAAGTCTCTATAAGAGTTTATGATTTTTTTGAAATGGTCACAAAATAAAGTTTCAGAAGTGGGTCTAATGCACATTCTTTCTTCTAACTTTGTATTACCGCCATAAGTAACCCAAGCTACTTCTGGTGCAAATCCTTCAACGTGATCTTTTTCTACCTGTAATAGACTTTCTGGTATAAACATTGGCATTTGCACGTTTTCATGACCAGTTTCTTTAAATTTTTTATCAAGGATGCCTTGCATACGTTCCCATATTGCATATCCATAAGGTCTTATAATCATACTTCCCTTAACACTTGAATAATCAACTAAATCTGCTTTTTTAACAACATCAGTATACCATTGCGCAAAGTCTGTATCCCTTTTAGTTATCTCTTTTACTTGTTCATTCATAATAACACTTCCTTAACCAGTTATTCCTTTTAATAATCCAAACGATAAAGTTCCAACTATTAAACCTGCCAAAATAACCCCTATAAAATCTGCTAATAAAGCTTTTTTCTTATCCATACCAATAAGTGCCGCTATTAAAGATCCAGTCCAACCACCAGTTCCTGGAAGAGGTATTCCAACGAAGAATAGTAATCCCCAAAACTGTGCCTTTTCTATTTTATCTTTTTTTGATAATGCTTTGTTTTCTATTCGCTCTACAAATCCTTTTAATTTAGTTTTTCTTTTTAACCAATCAAATATTGGTGTAATAAACCATAATATAAAAGGTAGTGGTAGCAAGTTACCAATTAAACATATTATAAAACTAGGTACTATATCTAATCCTAATAGAGCAGCTGCTATAAGACCACCCCTAAGTTCTAATATTGGCATTAAGGATATAATAAATATTATTAATTCTTTTCCGTGTGGCATGCTTGTTAAACCACTAAATAGTCCAATAAAAGATTGTACTAGGTTTTCAACCATAATAATCACCTCATATGCATTCTATTATATCATATAACATAATCAATTATGATAACTTTATTATAAGTTTACACTTAATTTATTATGTAAATTCATGTTAAATATTATAAAAATATTAGTTTTAATACTCTTAGTATGTTAAAATATATATGAAAGGATAAATATTATGGCAAAAGAAATTATTAACAAAGAAATTTATAATAATATATTAGATGCTATTATAAAAAGTGGCATCTCTAATAATATAATTTCTTTTGGCAAAAAAATGGATGTTGATGTAGTAAGATTGTTTTATGAAAAAATACTTAATAATTATTCAGAAGAAAACATGTCTGTTGTAACTAAAAATCTACTTGGTATATATGGAAATTACTTTGCAACGTATTATTTTGAAAAGATGGGATATGACGTTCATAATGAGTGCCCAATAACCGATAAAGGCGGAGATGTTATAACAAAGGCAGATCTTGCTTTTATAGATAAGAATGGATATTTAAATTATGCAGAAGTAAAAGCTACTAAGCAAATAATTAGTAATGGTTCAAGTTATATAGATATGGATAATGGTGTTAATAAAAAAGAAGATATATTAAAATACAAAAATATTGGTAAAAAATTATTAACACAAGTGGATAAATTATCTTTGGATGGTGCTAAAGTAAACGTTGTATTATTTAATGATTGTAACGTTGATAATCAAATTTTAGAAACATTAAAAAATAAAAAAGTAATAGTACATACTTTATCATTTGATATTCAAACATTAGAAGATATAATTTATGAATCTGTTAAAAAAGTTAGAAAGGAAATAATTGATAATACTATTTCTTTTAAAAGAGTCTAAATAAATAGAAAAAGAGGAGAAAAACATGAACAATCAAAATCTAAATCAGAATAACGAACCCTTGACAGGAAATGTACAACCAATGGTTCAACCTAATATGTTAGACCAGCAACCATCTGTTAGTGCTCAGACAAATATTCAAAATGTAGCTCAGAATAATGATGCACAAATTCAGCAAGGACCAACTCAGACATCAGCTAATAACGTACAGACTAGTGAATTAAACATAGCATCTTCAGGTTCTAGAATAGGAGCCACCTTACTTGATGGTTTGGTAATAGGCGGAATTTCAATATTATTGTTTATATTACCGTTAATTATTAGATTATTATGTCACTCCTATACAAACTTACAAGATGATTCAATTATAATGTCGTTATTATCTACAATTCAGTTTATTATACCAATGATGCTAATATTTTTTGGAATGATATTGTATAGGGGTATTAAAGATCCTACTGGTGCAACATTAGGAAGGAAGACAACACATACTACTGTTGTTAAGAATGATGGAAGTAATATATCGACAGTTTTATCTTTTGCTAGACAATTTGTTGGGGCAATAATAAACTTTACTGAGATAGGCCTTCTAGTAAATTTTATAATGATTTTAGCAGATGAGAAGCATCAAACACTAACTGATAAAATATTTAATACATATGTTATAAAAAAATAATAATAAAGAAGGTTTATTTTAAACCTTCTTTTAACATATTTTCTAATTCTTTACATTTTTCTTTATCCATATCCTTAACATCATTAAGAGGGTATTTGATACCTAATTCTTCATATTTATGAACTCCAAAAGTATGATATGGTAAAAATTCTATTTTATCTACGTTTTTAATAGGCTTTATAAAGCTTATAAGCTCATTTACATATTCTTTAGTATTATTAATGCCAGGAACAATAACACATCTTAGCCACAGCTTTTTACCCATATTTTGACATAGTTCTATAAACTCTAAAGAATTATTTATGCTGTTACCAGTCATGTTTTTATAATTATCATTATTTGTACCTTTTATATCTAATAATACTAAATCTGTATATTTTAGTATCTGTTCACAATTGGTAATAGTTCCTGCTGTATCAATACAAGTATGAATATTATTTTTTTTACATAATTTTAAAGTCTCTAATAAAAATTCTTTTTGCATTAGTGGTTCTCCACCTGAAAATGTAACACCACCATTATTTTTAAAATACGGTTTATATTTTAAAATTTTATCAACTAGTTCTTCTGGAGTACAGGTTTCTTTATAATTATTAATGTTCCAAGTTTCTGGGTTATGGCAGAACAGGCACCTTAAAGGACAACCTTGCATAAACACAACAAACCTAACTCCAGGCCCATCTACTAACCCCATTGTTTCTATACTATTTATTTTTCCAATCATTTTTATCACCTATAATAATTATATATTATTTCATGACATTAACCAACATTATTTTTAATATAAGTATATATAATAGCATCTTTATAAAGGAGATACTATGAATTATTATAATGAAATAAGAGAAGAACTAATAAATAATGAAGTGTATAAAAAGGTAAAAGATTATAGTAAGAATAGAAGTGATTTAGATACTTACTATAAAGTTGGTAAACTACTAAGCGAAGCAGGTAAGCATTATGGAGAAGGAATAATTAAAGAATATGCTATTAAACTTAAAACTGAAGTAAGTAAAATGTATGGTTATAGGACTTTATTTAGAATAAGACAATTTTATATATTTTTTAATAATAAAAAAGTGTCGACAGTGTCGACACAATTAACTTGGAGTCATTACGTTGAATTAATAGCCTTAGATAATGTTGATAAAATAAATTATTATATTAAAATGATAGAAAATTATAATTTAAGTGTTAGAGAGTTAAGACTAACAATAAAGAATAATGAATATGAAAGATTACCAGTAAAGACAAGAGAGAGATTGTTAGAAAAAAAAGATTCAAGAGTAGAAGACTTAATAAAGAATCCAATCCTAATAAAGAACAGTTATAATAATAAGAACATAACAGAATACATGCTTCATACGTTAATATTAGAAGACATACCTAATTTTTTAAAAGAACTAGGAGAGGGATTTAGTTTTATAGATAGTGAGTATAAGATAAAGTTAGGAGAAAGATATAACTACATAGACCTACTTTTATATAATATAAAGTATAACTGTTACGTAGTAGTAGAATTAAAGGTGACAGAACTAAAAAAAGAGCATATAGGACAAATCAAGCTATACATGAACTATATAGATAGTAACATAAAAAACATCTATCAAGATAAAACCATAGGAATAGTAATATGTAAGAAAGATAACATGTTTGTAATGGAGTATTGTTCTGATAAGAGAATATTTAATACTATATATGTGCTGGTGTGAAATGTGACATTATTTTTAATATAAGTATATATAATAGCATCTTTATAAAGGAGATACTATGAATTATTATAATGAAATAAGAGAAGAACTAATAAATAATGAAGTGTATAAAAAGGTAAAAGATTATAGTAAGAATAGAAGTGATTTAGATACTTACTATAAAGTTGGTAAACTACTAAGCGAAGCAGGTAAGCATTATGGAGAAGGAATAATTAAAGAATATTCCAAAAAATTAACAAAAGAATTAGGACATGGATATAGTACAAGAAACTTAAAATTAATGAGAAAATTCTTTCTTTTTCAAAAAGGGCAGACAATGTCTGCCCAATTAACTTGGAGTCATTACGTTGAATTAATAGCCTTAGATAATGTTGATGAAATAAATTATTATATTAAAATGATAGAAAATTATAATTTAAGTGTTAGAGAGTTAAGACTAAAAATAAAGAATAATGAGTACGAAAGATTACCAGTAAAGACAAGAGAAAAATTATTAGTTAAAGAATGTTCAAAAGTAGAAGACTTAATAAAGAGTCCAATCCTAATAAAGAATGGTTATGGTAATAACAATATCACAGAATACATGCTTCATACGTTAATATTAGAGGATATACCTAATTTTTTAAAAGAACTAGGAGAGGGATTTAGTTTTATAGATAGAGAGTATAAGATAAAGCTAGGAGAAAGATATAACTACATAGACCTACTTTTATATAACATAAAGTATAACTGTTACGTAGTAGTAGAACTAAAAGTAACAGAACTAAAAAAAGAGCATATAGGGCAAATCAAGCTATACATGAACTATATAGATAGTAACATAAAAAACATCTATCAAGATAAAACCATAGGAATAGTAATATGTAAGAAAGATAACATGTTTGTAATGGAGTATTGTTCTGATAAGAGAATATTTAATACTATATATGAGTTAGTATAAAAAGAGCGTAAGATTTAATCTTACGCTTTTATAATTAACAACCGAGTCTTTCATGAAAGGTTCTTGAAATAACTTCTTCCTGATATTTTTTAGATAACTTATCAAATAACACGGCATATCCTGATATTCTAATAGTTAGAGTAGGATACTTACCAGGATTATTCATCGCATCTATTAGTGTCTCTCTGTTTAAAACATTAACGTTTAGATGATGAGCACCTTTTTCAAAATATCCATCAAGAACGTTACATAAGTTTTCTATTCTTTCTTCTTTTGTATGCCCTAATGCGTCAGGCACTATTGAGAAGGTATTAGAAATGCCATCTTCGCAACAATTTTTATAAGGCATTTTAGCTACCGAATTAAGAGATGCTAAAGCACCTGAAGAATCTCTACCATGCATTGGGTTTGCACCAGGAGCAAAAGGAA
>CAZBUA010000010.1:2847-14985 GCA_964494975.1 uncultured Muribaculaceae bacterium | reverse complement strand
CTGCTTGCTTGATAATTTTCTTCAACTATTGAATTTTCTTCTAGATTTTGACTATGTAAGTCAAGACATATAGCAACATTTTTAACATGTTCCATCAATCCAGCCGCAAACATTGTTAATAATGCATCTCTTGATGGTATTGTTGCTAAAACGTTTAATTCATCTAATGATGTTTCTTTTCCATCAACAACTCCGCCTTTTAATTCTAAGGCTGGGTGTGTCTTTGCAAAATCTGCTAAAACCTTAATAGGTGCGATAGCATCATCTGAAGTTGCTACTGCTGATGGGCCTTTTAAACAATCATCTAGGTTAATAGATAATTGATCAAAAGCTCTTTTTGTTAAAGTACTTTATAAGAAGCTCCTGATTCACGTAATTTACTACGTAACTCAACTATTTCAGAATCAGTTAAACCACTATAATCAAACAAGACAATGCTTGTAGCATTTTTAATTCTGTCTGCTATTTCGTTAACTACTTCTTCCTTCTTAGCAATTATAGTTTTATTTGCCATTTAAGTTCCTCCTTTATTAGTTTTAATAAGTACCTAATTTAAAAGGTCTCTATTTGATATAAACCAAACAAAGACCTTAAAATCCATATATAAATATATTTGATTTAGTCCTAGGTAGGATGATTATGCATCTGGTGCCCCTACTTTCTTTGGTACTATATAATTATGCCATTACTGGCAATAACTAACATTATTCTATAATATTTCTTACTATTTGTCAAATGAGTTTAAATCAACTTTGATTCCAGGACCCATTGTAGAAGCTAAAGAAATATTTTTTAGATAAATTCCCTTTGCAGCTTGTGGTTTAGATTTAATTATCACATCCATAAACGCATTGATATTACCTAATAATTGTTCATCAGTAAATGAAACCTTACCAACTACTGCATGAACGTTTGCATAAGAATCTGTTCTATATTCAACACGACCCTTTTTAACGTCATCAACAGCTTTTTTAGTATCAACAGTTACTGTTCCAGTTTTAGGGTTAGGCATTAAACCTTTTGGTCCTAAAACTTTACCTAGTTTACCAAGAAGTGGCATCATTTCTGGAGTGGCTATAATTACGTCAAAATCAAACCAGTTTTCTTTTTTAATTTTTGTAATCATGTCAGCGTCTCCAACAAAATCAGCTCCTGCTTCAGTTGCTGCTTTAGCTTGTTCTCCCTTTGCTAGAACTAAAACCTTTTTAGATTTACCAGTTCCGTTTGGTAAAACGATAGCTCCTCTTAATTGTTGATCATTTTTCTTGGTATCTAAGTTTAGTCTTACTGCTAATTCTACAGTTCCATCAAACTTAGATGTTGAAGTTTCCTTTACTAATTTAACAGCTTCTTCAAGAGAGTATGATTTACCTTTTTCTACTTTACTTAAAGCTTCTGTATACTTCTTACTTTTCTTGTTCATTTTATTACCTCCTTGTGGTATATAGCGGATTTTCCTCCCACATAGATAAATCTATATGATTATTTTTTTATTCTTTATATTATTCTTAACTAATCTTTGATTTCAATTCCCATATTCTTAGCAGTTCCTGCAACTGTATTCATTGCACTCTCTACATCATATGCGTTTAAATCAGGTAATTTAATTTCAGCAATTTCTTTTAATTGTTCTTTTGTGATACTTCCTGCAGCTTCAGTAGATCCTTTTGCAGAACCTTTCTTTACCTTAGCATATTTCTTTAATAAGAATTCAGTAGGTGGAGTTAAAAATTTTAACTCAAAACTTCTATCATCATAAACAGAAATTTGTACTGGAATTATATCTCCCATTTTGTCTTTTGTTGCATCGTTATATTTTACACAAAACTCTCCAGAATTAACTCCTAATGGACCTAAAGCGGTTCCTACTGGTGGAGCTGGTGTAGCTTTACCGGCTGGTAATTGCAACGTTAATTGTCTTACTAATTCTTTTGCCACGAAAAACACCTCCTAATAATAAATTTTTTCGCGAGTGGTCAAATAGCTTTATTTTAATCCGCGCCTTCCACTAATCTCTTTCATCTATATAAAATATAGCTGCGTTTAACATTTTAACACAGCTTATATGATAAAAGCAACACTTTTTACTTTTATTCTTTTGTAAACTGAGTTAATTCTAACTCTACGTTAGTCTCTTGACCAAACAAATCAATTGCAACATTTGCTTTACCTGCATCTATATCAAGTTCAGTAATCTTACCTGCAAGCATCTTAAATGGTCCGTCAGTAATTTTAACCTTATCCCCAACTTCATAGTTAGTAGTTACTAATTCTTTGTTATAACCTATCTCGTTAAAGATTCTATCAACTTCATCTTCTTGTAACGGTACTGGTTTTGCTCCCTTACCAGATGATCCTAAGAATCCTGTTACTCCTGGTGTATTACGTACAATATACCAAGATTCATCTGACATAACCATTTCTACTAAAACGTAACCAGGAAATAATTTCTTCATACGTTCTTTTTTCTTACCATCTTTTATTTCTACTTCTTTACGTTCAGGAACAATTACTCTAAAAATGTTTTCTTGCATTTCCATAGAATTAATTCTCATGTCCAATTTTTCTTTTACTTTAGATTCATGTCCTGAGTATGTATTAACAACATACCATCTTTTTTCTTCTTCCATATTAAACTAGTAGCTCCTTTACATAAGTTATTAAAGCGGTTAATAAATCCGTTGCAACAAAGAATAAACATATAAATATCATAAATACTAAAGTTGCTATTGAATATTTAATAAGGTTCTTCTTTGAAGTCCAAAGAATCTTTCCAGATTCAGCTTTTACGCCACTAAAAAAGTCCTTTAGAAAAACAAATAAATTTCTTCTTTTCTTTTTATTTTTTTTCATAACATTTCTCCTAATATTCCAAAATAAAAAACACCTTGATGTGTTCACTAATCAAATAGTAACACAAAAAACTTAAATAGTCAATTTATTTCAGATAATATCTTTCTTATTTTTATTCTTATTCTAAACAACGAACTTTCAACAGATTTTATAGTTTTATTAAGAGTCTTTGATATCTCTTCATAACTAAAACCATTAATTCTTAATTTATATACTTCATTTTCAAACTCAGTAAGTTCCTCTTTTATCCTAACGTTAAAATATTTAGAATTTTCATTACTTACCAATAAGTCTTCTATACCGGTTTCATTTGATGATATCATGCTTTCTAACATTATTGTTCCGTCATCAGTTTGATACTCCAAAGGATATGAATCATTTAAAATACTATGTTTCTTTCTGGTAGCATTCTTTATAGCGGTTAATATTCTTCTTCTTATACATATATTAGCAAAAGTTGAAAACTTTATATCCTTTTGTTGTTTATAATCATGAATTGAAGAGTTTAAACCAATTAAGCCTTCTTGATATAAATCGTTATAATCTAATCCTTTACCTTTCACTAACATAATATATTTTTTTACATAATAATCTATTACTGGTTCATACTTTTTAAATATTGTTTCGGTAGCTTCTTCATTGCTATCAGAAACCATGTATAATAACTCGCCATCTTCTTCATATAACTTATTATTTATATTCATGGTTCACCTACTTTCTTTGTCTTACAACCTCATATATCATTATTCCTGCCGCTACTGAGGCATTTAAACTGTTTATTTTACCATTCATTGGTATTCTTGCTATAAAATCACAATTTTTTCTTACAAGATTACTCATGCCAAATCCTTCACTTCCAACGATTAAGGCAATCGGGGTTTTATAATCAATCTCATCATAGGGAACACTATCCTCCATATCGGTACCAACTACCCATATACCTGATTCTTTTAATTTTTTAATAGTGTTATTTAAATTAGTAACCATTACAATCTTCATATTGTCTAAAGCACCTACCGAAGTTTTCATAACGGTAGAATTAACAGATACACTTCTGTCTTTTGGAATAATTATATAATCAACTCCTGCGGCTTCTGCCGTACGAATAATAGCTCCAAAGTTATGGGGATCTTCCAAATGATCCAAGATGATTATAAACGGATTAGATGGTAATTCTTTAAACATCTTATCCTCACTATAATATTTATACTCCATAACATCAAGAATCACGCCTTGATGATTTCCACGTTCCAATCTATCCATATCTTTTTTACTTAAATAATTAACTTTAACATTATTTTCGCTTAATAATGTTAATATTTCTTCTTCTTTAAAGTCATTCATTAAATAAGCTGACTTTATTTGCCTTTTATTCTTTAATAATTCTTTTGCAACATTTCTGCCAAACACATACATATTAGTCACCCAAAATCCTTTCCATTATATAATCTATTCTTTGTTGATTTTTGTTTAAATAAAGCATACCAAACAAAGCCTCAAGAGCTGTAGCCTTTTTATATGTTTTTATGTTTGCATGCTTTGGTTTTGAGTTTGGTTTATAATTTCTAGCTCTACCAATCGTATACAATTCTTCATCAGTTAGTATATTATCTAATAATAATTTATCTAATATTTGTTCCTGAGAAGTAGCACTAACGTAGTTAGTAGCTAATTTTTGAAAATCATTTACCTTTAACACTTTATTTGTTACTAAATATTTTCTTATTTCAACCTCATACACAGCATCACCTATGTATGCTAAAACGGCAGCATTTATTTCATTAATGTTCATTTTTCTCACATCCAATTACATTTTATCATAAAAAAAACAAAAAACAAGGCTATACCTTGTTAATCTATCTTTAATATCTTTTCACCATTTTTTGAATATAAATATTTTTCTCTTGCATATCTAGCGGCATATTCTGGATTCTTTAATTTTTCTACATCATCGGTTAGAGTTTGCTCTTCTTCTTTTAATGATTCTAGTTTTTGAGTTAATTCAGCTTTTTCTTTTGTTTTGTTGCGAATACTTATAATACTTTCAAAAGAGGATATAATAGATAAACCTATAATAAATAAACAAACTATAGTTACTAAAACAACCCTACGTCTTGCGGTAGCATGCGACCTGGTTTTCTTCGTTTTGCTCATAGTATATCCCTCCATTATGATAATTATATAATTATTAATTTTAATTATCAAGAAGTTTTATTATTAAAGTAAAGAAAATGACAAAAGATCATACCTAAAATAAGCATAATTAGAATGTAATAATTTAAAACTCCAAAATTTATTTTATACAGTAAAAAATAAAATATTAATATGTGTATTGTAGAAAAGAAAAATTCTGAAATTATTAAAACTATTTTATTTTTAATTTTTATTAATTTAAACAATTTATAAGTAGATAAATAAAATATACCATATATAAATGAAAAGAATATTACTTTAAATTGAACTTCTAAGACCATTATTTAAATAACCTAGCAATCATACCATTTTCCTTCTTGGTACTTTTTGCATCAAGATATGAGAAAGCATCTATCACACCTTTAATCATTATCGTTCCTTCATATGTATCAAGTTTTATTATTTCTAAACCACTGCCTTTTATTCCCAAGGGACCGGCTGACGTTTCTAATAAAAATTCTTCATCATCAAAACTATTTATTTTATTAACTCCCGTTATAACTATATTTTGTCTTTCAGTAATATTAATACTATGATTTAAATACTCTATTTTATCAGGCTCTTTATTCATGATTCCTCCTGATAAATTATATTAATAAAAAAGAAGAATATTACTTATTATATTCTTCTATAATGGCTTTCTCTATTTTTTCTCTAAGTTCTTTGTCTATAGGATAAACATAATCTTTATATTTTCCTTCTGTTATTTTTCTACTAGGCATTGCTGCGAACAGCCTTGTATTACCCTCTATTATTCTTATACCGTTGACTTTAAGGCAATCATCAAAAACTATTTCTGCGTATCCTTTCATTCTAGAATTTTCATTTTCTTCTTTTTGAACTGAAACTGATGTTACTTCCATGCTTTATGCACCTCCTAAGTTTACTTCTAATGTAATTTTACCATAATAATACAAAAAATAGCAAATAAATTGCTATTTTTTAGATTTTTTTCTTAAAATTAATACTACTACTAATACCGCTATTAAACTAGCAAAAATCAAGAAATAATTTGCTACCTTTCTTCCAGTATCTATTGCAACTATAAATTCAGCAGTATCATCGCTACCAGTTACCTTTTTAGCTTGATTAACTAATCTTACTTGGTAAAAATCCGTTTGTCCTTCAGTTGATTTATCACTTATTGTAAACGTTGCAGTAGAATCTTTTTCTAATATTACTTCATATCCCTCTGGTGCTTCTTTTTCTACAAATCTATATTCACCAAGAGGAAGTAACTTAACATTTATAACACCATTTGCAGTTTCTAACATGTATGTTGCGTTTTCTGTATCTGTTGTTATATCTGCAGCATAAGAATATATTGATCCTGAATTATGTATAAGTAGCATATCTTTGTAAACACCATTTACTTTTTGTTGTAATGTATATTTACCACCATCTAATAGTTGACCATCTTCTGATACTTTATTAAACACAACTCCAGTAACACCATTATACATTACCGTAGCAGTTGTATTGTTTCCTTTTGCAACAACTACAGTCTGAGATGGATTACTTGGTAGTTGATAACCAACTGGAGCTTCTATCTCAGAAATCACATAAGTACCTGAGGTAATACCTTCTATATTAAATTTACCTGCACATGTTCTAACTTCAGTATCAGTAGAAGTAGTTGATAGTTTATACTTACCAGCACTTACTTCAACAACACCTATGCTTTTATTACCTTGCTTAATAATAAACTTAGGTCCGATATAAGTACCCGTACAATTTGCAGAAGTATAATCCTCAATATCAATAACATTACCACTTGCATCTATTGTTTGTTTAGATAATGATAAATTCATTGGGTAATTTACAAACGAAGATGAAGCTGATGCATAGCTATTACTTCCTTCTCTATTCTGGCCTTCTACATAAATCTTTTTTACATTATTATTAGTAACATATCCATCCGGTGTACTACTTTCCTTAACATAATAATTTCCTACTTTTGTTATTCCGGTTAGATAAGCTATACCTGAAGAATTTGTTTTTGTTGTTGTTCCTATTTTCGTTGTTAATTGTGCATCACTATATACATCAAACGTTACTCCACTTATTGGATTATTATATATATCAACTTTTGATACTTGTAATTGATATTTTGGTTTTGTTCCTGTATATACATATGCATAATATGTCACGCTGTTAGATCCAATACCAAATCCCTGCTTATCAGAAAGAAAATAATAAGATTGTGCCGTATTATTAAGGTTTGTACCATCATCTTTCTTTGTATAAGTTAATTTAATTTGAACTGGTGCGTTTGATAATATCTCACTATTAGTTGTTATTTTTAAACTACTACCAGTTTTTGCAATATTAATTCTAGTATCATCACTTGTTACAGTATAGTAATCTAACAAATTTGAGGCAAGAGATGAAGAATGATTTAATATATAACTAAACGTTTGCGTATTATCATCATAGCTTGATAATTTAACAGCATTATTACGCGCTGAAGAATCAGTAGCATATGAAAATGATGGCTTAACTTTAAATCTTGCCGCACATCTTAAAATTGCCTGATATTTGCTATTTACTTTTGATATACCCGTTATAACTTTATATAATGTGCTACTTCCCGATACAGTATATTCAGCACCATTAGTTTGATATGGTGTATAATCACCTGATAATATATCATTGGCATTAATTGCATATCTTTCATCAGTTAATAGTTCCCAAACTATAGCTTGAGTAGCAACTATATCTTCAGTATTTTCTGACCAGCAGGAAAACACGTTGTTTAAATCTGTATTTTGATTATTAATTTGCGTAGCATAAACAACATTTGATGGAGCGGATGTATATGCAGTATAACCATCAATTGTTACATTAGAGGCAAAATGTTCACCAGGTTGAACACAAAACACTCTTTGTCCACCTACAGAATATTTTGCAAACCATTCGGTATGTCTTGGAGAATTCAATCCTTTTGTATAATATGTTTGATTTGATAATCCTAATCCACCATTACTTGAAGTTGTCCAACACGTTTGTGAAGTTGCACTTGCTGCGAATGTAATTGCAGGAAAAACAAAGAAGCAAATAATAATAATTGATATTATATTGATTAATTTTTTATTGGCCATTTGAAACACCTCCTAATATATCTAAATCATCAATTGATGCATAGTTTACAAATGAACCAGCTTCTTTTCTGGTAATGTCAAAAGCAATAGTTAAATACTTCTTTTCACCTTCATAAATAAGGGTGTCACTAAGACTTGTATTAACTAATTGACCGTCTTCATTAATTGCCCATCCTTTATTTTCCTCGTAATTAGAATTAAACTCCATTCCACTAGGCACTTGATCACTAATTAAAGTTGCATAACCTGGATAATATTTTACATTTTCTATTTCTAACGTATATACTACTTTTATTTTAATATTACTCATGTCTTTTACATTCAATTTAGCCAGCTTAACATTTCCATAATTTTTAGTAGTAACTATTCCTAATGCGTCAGTAACTTCTGCCTTTGTAATATATTTAGTAATTTTTAATTCAAGTTTTTTACGAAGAGACAATCCTAAATTGACATATCTAATTGTCCTTGTTTCACTATCAATTGTAATTATATTTGTTCTTATAATTGAAGTAAAATCAACTTCGTTTACATCGTCATCCGTATTAATCGTAACCTTTATTAGGTTGATATTACCTTTAGCCATATTTAATGCTATTTGGGCATCTGAAACGGTAATTTGACCATCATTATCCAAATCTGACAATTGTTTTTGAAGTGTGGTTGGAGTAGAAAGTCTAGCTGCAAATCTTAAAATCATTTTAGCATCTGCTTCCGTAACACTTCCATCATCATCAACATCACCCATGTATTTAGTAACTGATGACCCAGTTTCATCATAGGTATTATCACTATAGAAGACTGACATTTTAGTGTTATCATAGTAATCTTCTGAAGGCTTAGAAGTAATACCATACTTATCAGTATTAAATTCCGCTATTATGTAATAAACACCTTCGTCAAGTGAATCAAATTCATATTTTCCATTTGAATCAGGAACTGTTGTTTTAATTAATTCGTCAGTTTCTGAATTATATAATTTTAATGTTACGCTATCTATCTTTTTCTCACTATCTTGCATAATACCATCTACGTCAAAATCTTCCCATACAACACCCGTTATTTTTTTACTTACAACATCTAGTGATTGATCCCTAAAATTAATATAATTAGATTCTACACCATCTTTCTTATATGTTAAGAAAGATTTAAATGTATATGTATCTCCAGGTTTGTTGTTATATGGTTTAATCTTTATATATGTTATTAAATCTGCCGAAGGATCAATTGATGAGTAGTCAACTTTATATGCAGTTAAGCCAGAATAGCTATCATCTTCATTTTTAAACTGATTACAAGATACCCAGTTAACACTACTTATCTTGTCTTTTGAAACCACGTTGCTAGGATCAGTATCAGTACACATTGCTCCTGATGGCATGGTTGTTATTTCATATGTTCCATTATAATTGTTATATGGTAAAACTGTATATACTGATATATTAGTTATTGCTGGAGTAGATGTAGATATATTATTATGTAATTTTGTAGCAAAAGCAAATTCAGTATCCTTATTTATATTTGATATATATAAAGCAGACGAATTTGTATTTGTACCATTATATGCTGATGAATAAGTATATTCTCCATATGATAAATTTTCTGCATTTGAAATTGTTATTTGTTTTATCTCGGTCAAAAATTTATCATGGCTTGATACATCGGCTCTTATTGAAACATCGCTATCTGAAACAGACGAAGTTTTAATAACTATTTCTGGAGTACTATTTGTTATAGTTGTATCAACATTGAAATCGGCATATATTGGCTCTATCCACGCATTTGGTTCTACATTATGGTAAGTATATGTAAGGACTGCTTGATTACCATTAATATAATTAACCACCGGTTCAATATCATAAGTTTTATTATATACATAATTAAATCCAACAGGTAATGTTATTTGAACTGTCAAAGTTGTTAACTTATTGTATCCAAATATATTTGAATTTATATTCATTGCTGGAGAAACAATATTTGGTTTTGAAAATATTGTATATACATCATTTTTAGATGCATCAAGAATAATATTTTCTGATGTTGGAACATCATCTTTGTTAGTAATAGTAATATCATTTCTTAATTTATATGGGGTAATATAAACCGTCTTTGAACTATTTGTTTGTGTAGTAATGTTATTATCATTCATTGTCCATGAAAACACTGTAGATTCAGTAAATGATAAATTTGATACGTTTGGAGCAGTTTCGTCAGAACCTGATATTGTTCTAACCTTAAATTTGTTTTTTAAAGTTATTAACGTGCCTGGTTCTATTTCATATTCATTATTTGACTCAATTTCTATCTTAATTGAATCAACAATTGCACTTCCATCATAATTATCAGGACTATCACAGCTTCCGTCTGAATAGCAATATTTAATTGTAGTTGTTGGTGCCCCCTCAACTGTATTACCATACAAAGTTGAATTAATATAGAAGTAAGAAGACATTTCGCTTGCATCAGAACTAAATGATGTTGGTATTAAATTGCCATTTACCGGAATGGTTGCGGTTAATTTTGAAATGTTGTCATCAGCATCATAACCATATTGAAAATTAGACTCATAAGTTATTTCTTCACCCATGGCAGCACTATAATAATTACCATTTAAACCTGTCTTATCATCAGCATCTACTTTTACGATTCCTGAAGGTTCACTAACATACATGTCGTTGCTAGCACTATTTGTTCCAAATGAATATTCAGAATTAGCTATGCTTGCAGAACTTGTAGAAACAGTATTATCCGTTTTTGTGAAATAAGAAGTTAAGGTTATTGTTGAGTTTGATATTGGAGCTTGTGCGGTTACAAAATATGAGCCAATTGCATAGAAACCATTACCAATGTTTTTAACAGCTCCAGTTGTATTCAATCCTGAAATTTTCATTTCATAATATCTTGGCACAACATTTATAGTTTGTGTTAAAACCTCTTTATTGTTATTTGAATCTGTTATTGTATAAGTTGCTACATATTGTCCTACTTTTGAAGTATCTACTGTCTTATCATAAGAAACAGTACAAGATGCTGAAGTATAGTTGCTACATTTAACATCTGTTCCAGAAATCGTTATTTCTGGTTCTTCATAAGTTTCATTTTGAAAGATATTAATATCTTTTGTTTCTACAGTTGCATTTTTAATTTCTGACAAAGTATTAACAACCTTTATTGTTCTTGTTGCTACTACGGTTGTAGTAGGCGTCCCACCTTCTTCAGCAGCCGGTGTTGTTATTATATATTTTTGAGTATAAGTTCCAGCGGTAGATAGCATTCCACTTTCTGCAACTTCCGTATCACTACTATTATAATATTTTATAGAATAAGCACTTGCTGCTACTTTAGAAGTAGAATCATAAATACCATAAGAAGTTAAAGTGCCATTTTTAATAACTTCCATTGTTTTTGGGCCTTCTAATTTATATTCATTATCAGTTGCAGTTACTCTTACGTTTTTAACAAGTGTAACTTTTTTGTTTCCTTGTATATTTATATAATGAATTTCATATTCACCAGGAGTATTTAAATTTATTGAATTTACCGTTGTGGTTTCACCACTAACATGAATTTCTCTTTGGCAATTAGTACCATTGCAAGTTGTTTCATTACCATCATCTATTTTTATTGAATAATCATCAACATAATTTTTACTTACCGGGATAACGTCATACTCAACTGTTTTTTGACTTGTAACAGTTACGTTTTGAATACTGTTTTCATTGAGTGTTGTATCAGTATAATCAGATTTCTTAAAGTGATTTACCGTTCCTGAAGTTGATGATAAATCTGGCACGTTGATGCTAGTAAAAAATCTCTTATCCGCTGTATATACCCCAAAATAATTTCCAGAAGTATTATTAGTATACATTGATAAATAATCTGTTACGCTCGTATCAGTTTGTGTTGCTAAAAATCTTATTACGGCATCTGTGCTTAAATGTAGTCCTTTAAGAGAAGTGACCTCAGTAGAAGAATTAAATCCTAAAAGAAC
>CAZBUA010000010.1:0-2837 GCA_964494975.1 uncultured Muribaculaceae bacterium | reverse complement strand
AATCTTGCATCCCTATTAGTTCCTTCTTTTTTAGCTACACCCTCTCTTACTTTTGGTTCTAGCTCATATTCAGCTGTGTAATTTGTTGTTATTGATGGTGTGTTAGTTACGGTTGTAATTAGTGATGATGAAGCATTGCTTCCAGGAGTTAAAGTTACGTTTTTTAAAGTTATTGCCGTGCTTTTGTCAGCATTCAATACTCTTAATGTAAAAGTTTGATATTGTTCACTACACAAGTTAACTGCTGGAACGGTTATTGTAATTTTGTTTGTTGATTGATCAATTGAGTAACTTGCGCTTTCGTCAGTTCCAAGCCATTCAATCGAAGAAGGATCTAAAGTGGTTCCATCACTTTTAGTAGCAACCGCTGTTGCAGTAAATACAAAATTATCTAATTTTGTAATGTCTTGATTTTCAGTAGAACAAACATCATTGTTTGAATCTGCTCCATGAAGAGCATATGTTAATCTATACACAACATTGGTAAAATTTAATGCTTCTGTACCAGAAGTCCCTGTTGAGGAAGCTTCGGTTGAAGCAGTTAATGATGATGTTGAAATACTAGCGGAAGAAACAGTAGTATCATTAGCAGCATTAACAGCTAATATTACAATACAAGTTACTAGAAAGGCTCCAATACCAGTTGAAATATATTTATGTTCTTTAATAAAAGTTGTTATTCTTATTCCTTGAATAACAAACCAATCTCTTATCTTGTTGTTTTTAGTTATCTTCATGATACTTCCTCCATTCTAGTGTATACAATACTATTTAACAACAAATAGCTGCAAAAGTCAATAAAATCAATAAAAAAGACCCATTTTTATGGGTTTATTATTACACTATTTATCAATATATCTGAGTATCCAAAACTTTTTATATCTTTGTTAGTCTTAAGAGTCCAAATATTTTTGTATGTTTCTAATACTTTTCCTTCGTAAATCTCACTTTTATTTCTGCCAACATCTACATAAACACTCACTTTCTTACCTTTTAATAATTCAACATCTTTCCTTATTTCGTTAATCATTTTTCCTCCTTATCTTGGATAACCACTAGTCATAACCCCTCTCGTATCAACGCCTCCCATTCCATCTTTACCATTGCTTGTCTTATTAAGCAAATCTAATAAATCTATATTTTTTTTCTTATCTAATAAGCTTATTGAAAGTGCTATGATAGCAGGATCTAATGCGTGAATATTTACTTTTTTTGGACTGGAAGCAAAATTTGCTCCTGACTTAATTAATAATTCATAATCTGATTGGCAAGCTCCAGCAATAATAATTAATTTATCATAATCTTTCTGATGTTTACGGCACGTTTTAACCGCGTCAGAAAAATATTTAGAATTATTTCTTGTAAGGGAATCATGGCCAGTAATTACAACTATATCCGGGTTAATATCGTCTAAATATTTTTTGATATTTTGAGATATTTCGTTTTCTTTAGAATAAACACCAAAAGCTAAAACGTTTGCTTTTTTATAAAAATCTAAGCATCTATCCAAATATTGTCTATCACCATCCACATGAAGAATTTTTCCGGGAATATAAAAATAATCGCTTCGTTCTCCCTTCCTTATGTCTGAAATTCTCTCATAAAAATCATTATCATTAACAATTGAATTATCCTCATATTTTGTTAAATCATCAAGGCTACTATCAGCACACAACCTAACGTTTATTCCAATTAAATATGCTATATTATCAATTATTTTATCAATTTTAAAAACCACATCGTTATTATGAGATACTCTTGTTACTAAATCACCTTGTTTAAACACAATTATCACCTAAATAAGTTTATGCAAAAAAATGATAAACATTACTGTTTATATAATTCATTTGATAAGAAAGCATAATCTTCAATACTTAAAGCTTCTGCTCTATAAGTTAAATCTTTGTTTATTTTACTTAAAGATTGTGATATTTTATTAAGGTCATAATTAGATAAGTTGTTTTTCAAATTCTTTCTTTTTTGTTTAAAGGAATCTTTTACTAACTTAAAAAACAATTCTTCATTAGTTACCTTAACTTTTTCCTTTTTTGATTCAAACATTACTACCGCACTATCCACGTTTGGCTTAGGAAAAAATACGTTTCTTGATACAAAGAAAGCTTTCTTAATATCAAAATAATAATTTAAAAATATGGTTAACGAATTATAATTTTTAGTTTTAGGTACCGCAGAAAAACGATCTGCCACCTCATTTTGAACCATTACTACTATTCTTGAAACGTCTATTTGTTCTTCAATAAATTTAGTAATTATTGGTGTTGTTATATAATATGGTAAATTTGCAACAACAATAAGTTCATCATAATTATATTTAGAAATATCTTCCTGTATATTCCTTTTTAAAAAATCATCATATATTATTTCTACGTTTTTATTATCTTTTAATATTTCTGATAAAGATTTATTTAAGGTACTATCAATTTCATAACCTAATACGTTTTTTGCAACTTTAGATAATTTTCTTGTAAGCGCTGCAGCTCCAACACCTATTTCTATAACTAGAGTGTTATCTTTTACGTTTGCAACTTTGATGATGTTATTTAAAACATTATCATCAGTTAAGAAGTTTTGACCAAACTTCTTTTTAAATATAAAATTATTTTTATTTAATATGTTTTTAGTATCCATTTCATACTCCTATATTAAAAAAACAAATAGTTACTATTTGCTTTTTTATTATTCTTACCAAGTTACGGCAATATCCAATTGTGTTGGGTTGTTTTTAACGAAACTACCCGTATCACATACAATTGCCATACCTAAAGAACTTTCAACCATTGAACCCTTTGGACGAATTTCGTAGTTAGCCGCTACCA
>CAZBUA010000009.1:7790-15903 GCA_964494975.1 uncultured Muribaculaceae bacterium | reverse complement strand
TTATATTTGAAATGATGAAGATTGATAGTTATACCAATAACAAGTTTACTGAAGAAGAAGCTAGAATAAAAAGATATGAATTCTTTGATGATTTGATGAAAAAATATGGTGCAACATATTTATTTACCGCTCATCATGGTGATGATTTGGTAGAAACTGTTCTTATGAGATTAGTAAGAGGCTCTACTATTAAAGGATATTCTGGAATACCTTTAATAAGCGATAGAAATGGTTATAAGATAGTAAGACCATTGTTATATACAACAAAAAAGGATTTAGAAGAATATTGTGTTAATAAAAACATTCCTTTTGCGGTAGATAAATCTAATAATGATTTAGAATATACTAGAAATAGGTATCGAAAGAACATATTACCATTATTAAAAGAAGAAAATAAGAATGTACATAAACAATTTATTAAGTTTAGTGAAGAGTTACAAGAATGTGATAAATATGTGGAAAACGCTTCAAATGATGCCTATAATAATGCTGTTGATAATAACATTATAGATATAAAGAAATTAAAAAAAGAAGAAAACATTATTATAAAAAGAGTGATTCAAAGATATCTGTATAATATATATGGTAGTGATATTAACAAAATAAGTGATTCTCATACAGAACTAATTATTAATATTTTGATGAGTGATAAAGCAAGTGCGGAAGTATCCTTACCTGATGATATTATCATTGTTAAATCATATAATAAATTATACTACGATAAAAAAGTATTAGCTGAAACTTATGATTATATTATTAATAGTAAAATAGCTTTACCTAATAATTATTCAATTAAAAAGATTAATAATTTAGAAAACACTACTAATTACGTAACTTGCTTTGATAGCAACGAGATAGCATTACCATTACATGTTAGAAATAAACAAGATGGTGATAAGATTGAAGTATTAGGCCTTAATGGTAATAAGAAGATAACTGATATATTCATAACTGAAAAGGTTCCTACTAAGCTTAGATTAACTTATCCGGTAGTTTATGATAATAATAATATCATAATCTGGATACCCGGTTTAAAAAAGTCTAAATACGATAAGTCAAAGTATGGAAACTATGATATAATATTAAAGTATTACAAGGAGGAAAATAATGACACAACAAAGTAATCAAAACATGAAAAAAGGAATGTTTCCTTACGTATTATTATTGTTTATAGGTATTGCTATATTATTGTTTTATAATTATGGTAATAATACTAATAAGGTATTAACATATAATGAATTTAATAAGTCTCTATCTAAAAACGAAATAAAGGAAATAACAATTACTCCTTCAACTGCCGCTTATACATATCAAATAAATGGTGTTATGAAGGATGCTAAAGACGGAGAAACTTTTTCTTTGAAAACCCCACTATCAGATGCAGTTATTGAAAAAATAATAGCATCAAGTGAGGAAAAAGATTTTAAGATAGTATCTAAGTCAGACCCAACATCAAGTACTTGGTACATATTCTTGGTTCAGGTTGCACCATACTTATTACTTATAGGTATTGCTTTCTGGTTCTTTACTAAACAACTTAATGGCCAAAAAGGATCAATGGACTTTGGTAGAAGCAGGGCTAAATTAGACCCAGACAAAGGCAAAATTACGTTTAAGGATGTGGCAGGTCTACCAGAGGAAAAAGAAGAATTACAAGAGCTAATAGACTTCTTAAAGAGCCCAAAGAAGTTTCAAAAACTAGGAGCTAGAATACCTAAGGGTGTATTATTAGTGGGCCCTCCAGGAACTGGTAAAACATTACTTGCAAAAGCTGTAGCTGGAGAAGCTAACGCACCATTCTACTTTATATCAGGTTCTGATTTCGTAGAATTATACGTAGGTGTTGGAGCTAGTCGTGTAAGAGATATGTTTAAACAAGCTAAACAAAACGCACCATGTTTAATATTTATTGATGAAATTGATGCTGTAGGACGTCAACGTGGTACTGGTATTGGTGGAGGACATGATGAAAGAGAACAAACTCTTAACCAATTATTAACCGAGATGGATGGCTTTGGTGCTAATGAGGGAATTATTATCATTGCCGCTACTAACAGACCAGACGTACTAGATCCTGCACTATTAAGACCAGGACGTTTTGATAGGCAAGTAACCGTAGCACTTCCAGATATGAAAGCTAGGGAAGATATCTTAAAGGTACATGCTAGAAATAAAATATTATCAAAGAACGTACATTTAGATAACATTGCTAAAAGAACGGTAGGTTTTTCAGGAGCAGATCTAGAAAATTTACTTAATGAAGCAGCACTTTTAGCAGTAAGAAGAGAAAAAGCAGCAGTTACTATGTCTGAGATAGATGAAGCAATTGATAGGGTTATTATGGGACCTGCAAAGGTTACTAAGAAATATACTGAAAAAGAGAAAAAGTTAGTAGCATACCATGAGGCAGGCCATGCCGTTTTAGGAATAAAACTAGATGATGCTAATGATGTTCAAAAAGTAACTATTATTCCTCGTGGAGAAGCGGGTGGATATAACCTAATGATGCCTAAGGAAGAAAAGTTTACTGCTACTAAAACAGAATTATTAGAACAAATAATGGGATTACTTGGTGGCCGTATATCAGAAGAAGTAGTATTTGATGAAATAACTACTGGAGCTCATAATGATTTTGAAAAAGCTACTAAGATAGCAAGGGCTATGGTTACTGAGTATGGTATGTCTCCTTTAGGACCTATTCAGTTAGAAGCTCCAGAAGGAAGCTCTTTCTTAGGAAGAGATTATAATAAGAATAGAAACTTCTCAGATCAAGTAGCACTTGAAATAGATAATGAAGTAAGAAATATTATTAATGACTGCTATGCTAAAGCTAAAAAGATTATTGAAAAGAATAGAGACTTATTAGACTTAATAGCAAACTCATTAATAGAGCATGAAACTTTAACTAAGGAACAAATAGATTATTTAGCAGAAAATGGAAAAATGCCTAATGATGAAATGTTAGATGACTTAACATTACCTAAACTAAAAGAGTTAGCTAAAGAAAAAGAAATTAAAGGGTATTCAACCATGACAAAAGAAGAAATTAAGAAAGCCTTAGAAGAAGTGTTAAAAGAAGAGAAAAACAACTAGTTACTAGTTGTTTTTTTTATTTGTGTATCCAGGCTCTGTACCCTTTATATAATATAATACTGCCTTTAATTTAGATTCATTAGTAGCAACCTTACCAGTATTTAAATCAGTAAGAACCCCAACTACATTATCTGGTTGTTCATACCATTTGGCTTCTTTATCTCTTAAATAATTTTCAGTAGCATCAGCCCATATTAATTTTGAGTACTTACTTTCCTTACTTGATAACTTTCTATTATCATCATATCCAGTCCAAACACCGGTAACTATTGAAGGATTATAACCAACAGTCCAAAGATCATAATCAGTAGTTCCTGTTTTAATGGCATATTTCTTAGTTAATTTTGATGCTATAGAAGCACAGGTTGGTGAAGTATAACTTTTTAAACTAACGTCATAAGTGCCAGATAGTAGTTCACTTAGTATAAAAGTGTATGATTTGTTTAATATTCTATTCTTTTCATTTTTATATTCATAAATAATATCACCATTTCCATCTTCTATTCTGTTTATTACGTGTCCTTTAACACTATACCCGGTGTTTGCTAGTGCTGCATAGGCTCCAGCAAACTCCGTTATTGGTATTTCGTTAGTTCCAAGTGGTAATGATGCATTAGCCTCTAACTTACTGTATATTCCCATCATCTTTGCATATTTAACAAGTGTGTCCTCTCCCAAAAACAAGTGCGTTTTAATGGCGTATATATTATCTGAATAAGCAATTGCTAAAGCCATTGTAATCTTATCATTTGGATATATGTTACCAAAATTATTAGGAGAGTAGGTTAAACCGTTTTCCAAACTAAAAGTTGTTGGTTTACTAAAAAAAGTAGTAGAAGCGGTTAAACCATTTTCTAAAGCTGCATAGTAAAGTATGGATTTCATACTAGATCCAACTTGTCTTTTAGATTGTATTGCTCTGTTATATTGTGATTTAGAATAATCTTTTCCACCAACTAACGCTATAATATTTCCATTATTGGGATTCATCATGATGGCTGATACCTGCATTTCATCTTTTCCTTCTAGGTTTGTATTAACACTGTTTTCTAAAGCTGTTTGTGCGTTAATATCTAAAGATGTATATATCTTTAGTCCTTCATTTCTAATTGATTCATCACTGACTATCTTTAATTCTTCTAACTCCCTCATTACTGCGTCTTGATAATACATAATCGTATTTAAGTTTAAATTATCTTTTTTACCATTATAAGTAAGTTTAACCGCTAGTGTTTCATCCATTGTTTTCTTTGATATTATCTTGTTATCAACAAGCGATTGTAATATTTGTTTCTGCCTTTTTTTAGCAGCTTTTTCATCATTTAATGGGGAATAATTATTAGGGGATTTAGGAATACCTGCCAACATGGTAGCTTCCGCTAGTGTTAGTTCCTTGGCATGCTTGTTAAAATAATATAAAGATGCGTTTTCTATTCCAAGGATACCATTACCATAGTTGATGGTGTTTAAATATCCTTCTAGAATTTCATCCTTGCTATACTGAGCTTCTAATTTAAATGCATACCACGCTTCTTTTATCTTTCTTTCCCATGTCTTATCAAATGTTAAGAATAAATTTCTAGCATATTGCTGGGTAATTGTTGAGGCTCCTTGTGTAAGATCTTTTTCTTTTATATTTATAAAGGCTGATTTTACTATTCTTGGTATATCAAATCCTGGATGTTTATAAAAGTTTTTATCCTCAGAGTATATTGTAGCATTAACTAGATATTTTGATATATTTTCTAAGTCTATCCATCTTTTAATGCCATTATTACCCTCATAAAAGCTCTTTTCATCAGCATCATACATAAATATATTATTAGAGCTTTTTATGTCTATTTTTGAGCCATATTTAGCTATTACTTCTAACACTGAAAAAGTAATACAGAAAACTAACATTAAGGCTATACTAATTTTTATAATTATTTTAGTTATTTTCATTAGAAGCCTTCTTTCTAAAATTATTATTTGTAGAAATGCTTAAAATATAAGCAAATAATTTGTATATTTATGTTTTTATATGCTATAATATTGCTAGAAAAATTTAGGGTGATGAAACATGTCAAAAATATTAATAAAATCAAATATTAAAAGTAAAGATAATGAAGATACCATTTGCTGTAATGGTATTATAAAAGATAGTAAAATCTATTTTAATTCTAATGATGTTAATACTATAATAACAATTAAAGATAAAGTAATTACAATTAATAGGGATAGTGATGAATCAAACGTTACCCTGATATTTGAATTAAATAATAACCATATAACTAAATATATAATTAAAGAACACAATTTAAAGATGTTAATAGAATCAAAAACTAAGAAAATAAGTATCAATAATAATAACTTTATGGTAGAATATGATTTATTAGTTAACGGAACGTTTAGTGATACGTTTACTTATAATTTTGAATGGAGTGAAGTTAAATGAGCATTATAAAACAAGTTGAAGAAAAATTAAAATGTTTAATATTAGAATTAGGTTATGATGTTGATAACATAACTGTTGTTCCGTCTGCAAGGCCTGATTTAGGTGATTATCAACTTAATGAAGCAATGATGCTTGGTAAGAAAAATAATAAAAATCCTAGAATAGTAGCGGAAGAAATAGTATCTAAACTAAATGAACAAAGTATGTTCACTAATATCAACATAGCAGGGCCAGGATTTATTAATTTTACTTTATCTAATGACTTTTTAGTTGATTGTGTAAATAAATTGAAAGATATTAAAACTAATAACATAGACTATCCTGAAAAGAAGAAGATCCTAATTGATTATGGAGGAGCTAACGTTGCTAAGGAATTACACGTGGGTCATTTAAGGTCTGCAAACATTGGTGAGGCACTTAAACGTTTAGCTAAGTTATTAGGTAATGATGTTATTTGTGACGTTCATCTTGGAGATTGGGGATTACCTCTTGGATTAGTACTAAGACAAATAAAAGAGGAACAACCAGATTTAATATATTTTGATGAGTCATATAATGGTCCTTATCCTAAGGAATCTCCTGTTACTAAGGAAGAACTTTCTAGACTTTATCCTGAAGCTTCAAAAAGAAAGTCTGAGGATGAAGAGTTTTTAAAAGAAGCACAAGTTATTACTAACAAGATTCAAAAGGGCGTTCCTGGTTATAGAGCTTTATGGAATCACGTTGTTGAAACTAGTAAAGAAGATATTAAAGAAGTATATGACGAACTAAATACTAATTTTGATTTATGGCTTGGTGAAAGTGATGCAGATGTTTCTGTAGAACGTGTAATAAACATATTTAATGAAAAAAAACTAACTAGAGAAAGTGATGGAGCTTTAATAGTAGATGTTAAAACTGATCAAGATAATAAAGAAGTACCACCCATATTATTAGTTAAATCAAACGGAGCTGCTGGATATCAAACAACTGAGATAGCAACTTTATATAATAGAATGAAAGATTATGATTTAGACGAGGTATGGTACTTAACTGATGCAAGACAGTCACTTCACTTCTTACAGTCTTTTAGGGCGGCTAAAATGGCTAATATTGTGCCAGAAAGTGTAGATTTGGAACATTTGCCTTTTGGAACCGTAAATGGTAAAGATGGTAAGCCATTTAAAACAAGAGATGGCGGGGTTATGTCATTAAGAAACTTAATTAAAATGGTTTATGATGAATCCTTAAAGAAGATGAATACGGATATAGTCTCTAAAGATAAACTTGAAGCTACTACTAAAATGATAGCGATAGACTCAATTAAGTATGCAGATCTTTTACCATTTAGAACTACTGATTATATTTTTGATCCAGATAAGTTTAGCGACTTAGAAGGTAAAACTGCTCCATACATCTTATATTCAACAATAAGAATAAAATCATTATTATCAAAGGCTAAAGAACAGAAAATAGAATATGATAGTTATGGTTGCGTATCAACAGATAGTGAAAAAGATATTATTAAACTATTATTAGAATTACCAAGGGTTTTAAATAAATCATACGTATCTAGAAGTTTAAATAATATATCAGATTATTTATATAACTTAACTAGTTCATATAATGAATTTTATTCTGAAAACAAGGTATTGATAGAAACTAACAATGAAGTAAGGACATCCTGGCTTCAGCTTTCAAGCATAGTTTTAGATACCAACATGCTTTTATTAGATACTTTGGCACTTAAAGTACCAGAAAAAATGTAAAAAAAGTATTGCATTTATACAAGAATAATGATATAAGTTTACTTAATGTTTATATTTGTTTAGCAAATATAAATTAATTACATATAATGTGTTAGCACGGGAGGATATTATGAACGTAAGAGAAATGTCTTTAGAAGATTTAGAACTATTATCTTATACTGATATAGCATATGAATTATTAAAATTAGACAAGAAACCAAAAACAACTCCAGTATTATTTGGAGAGGTATGCAAACTTCTTGAAATAGGAGAGGATGCAATGTATGAAATGATTGGTGATTTTTATACAACTTTAACAACTGATAAGAGATTTTTATTATTAAATGATGCAACATGGGATTTAAAAGAAACACACGTTGTTAAACCAATTATTGATGATGAAGATGAAGAAGATGAAGCTCCTGAAACAGAAGATGAAGAAGTAGAAGATAAAGAATCTGATGAGACTGAAGATGAAGCTGTTGAAGAGGACGCTGAAGATTATGACGATTCAGATGCTGAAGATGACGACTTAGATGATTTATCAATAGTTACCGAAGAAGAAATGGAAGAATAATGTTTGAAAGATTAGAAGCTATAAAAAATAGAAATGAACAGATTACAGAAGAATTAACAAAACCAGAAATCATAAGTAATGTTACTAAGACGATGGAATTATCTAAGGAACAATCAGATTTATCAGAAATAATAGAATGTTATAATTTATATTTAAAAGCCAAAAGCGATTATGAGGAAGCTAAAGAGTTAGCTAATGATCCAGAGTTAGGAGCTTTTGCAAAGGAAGAAGAAGAACGACAAGAAGCTAAACAGCAGATGTATGAAAAGCAATTAGAAA
>CAZBUA010000009.1:0-7780 GCA_964494975.1 uncultured Muribaculaceae bacterium | reverse complement strand
CTATTTTAAATAGGAGTAATTAAGTGTTATACTAATGATAGTAAGAATATTATTATTGAAATTAGGGGTGCAGCCGGTGGCGATGAAGCTAATATTTTTGCTGGTGATTTGTATGATATGTATGTTAAGTATGCTGAATCCCAAGGATTTAGTATTGAAGTTTTAGATAGCACTCCAGGATCAAGTGGTGGTTATGCAGAAATATCCTTCATGGTTAAGGGAAAAGGTGCTTATTCAAAACTTAAATATGAATCAGGAGCACATCGTGTTCAAAGGGTTCCCGCTACTGAATCTCAAGGAAGGGTACACACTTCTACCGCAACGGTATTAGTTATGCCCGAGGTTGATGATGTCGACTTTCAACTTGATATGAATGACGTAAGAATAGACATTACTAGAAGTAGTGGCTGTGGAGGTCAGGGTGTTAACACAACGGATAGTGCCGTTAGACTTACTCACATACCTACTGGCATAGTGGTTTATTCACAAACCGAAAGATCACAAATTAAGAATAAAGAAATAGCTATTAAAATCTTACAATCTAGAGTATACGACTTAAAGATGAGAGAGCAAGAACAAGAAGTTGGTGCTGAAAGAAGAAGTAAGATAGGTACTGGAGATCGTTCAGAAAAAATAAGAACTTATAATTATCCTCAAAACAGGGTAACTGATCACAGAATAGGTTACACTACCAACTCATTAGATAGGGTTATGGCAGGTAAACTAGATGATATTATAGAAGCTTTGATAAATGAAGATCAAAGAAGGAAACTAGCTGGGGAGTAATCTTTCAGCTTTTTTAAGAGGTGTTAAATGAAAATGATTTACCCAGATTATAATAACGGATTAATAAATATTATTAGTTCTGTAGAAAAGTATTTTGGTGTTACAACTAATCATAAATCATTAAAAAAATTAGATAAAATATTAAAAGATAATAATCCCAATAATATTGTTTTAGCATTATTTGATGGCTTTGGTTATGAACAATTGGAAACTAATAAGGATATATGCCCGTTCATGCATGAACATTTGGTTAGTAGTGTGTCATCTACCTTTCCTTCAACTACCATGGCTGCTAGGACTACCATTGAATCAGGTCTAAATCCGATAGAACATGGTTGGTTAGGCTGGGATATGTATTTTAAAGACTTAAATGAGGTTGTATGCCTAGCTAAAAACACCATTAAAGAAACTAATAAAAAGGCCGCTAATTATAATGTAGCTAAAACTTTATTAAGTTATGAACCAGTAGTTGATAAGATAAATAAAACTGGAGTAAATGCTATAAAGGTTAGTGTTTATAGTAATCATAAAGATGAATCATTATTCAAGATGAGATTAAAGATAAAACTTACTACGTTATTTCATAAAAGAAACTACGTATATGCTTATTTTAACGAACCAGATCATGTTTTTCATAGAACCGGTACTAAGTCTTTAGATAGTAGATTAATGCTAATTGAAATAGAAAAACATTTTAAGAAGCTTTGTAAAACATTAAAAAACACTACTGTAATAGCTGTGGCAGATCATGGACATATTGATTCAAACTATATTACTTTATCAGACTATCCTAAAGTATTTAAAATGTTAGAAAGAATAATAAGTATTGATAATCGTGCGGTGTCATTCTTTGTCAAAAAGGGATATAAAAAAGAGTTTGAAGTTGCTATTAAAGAAATAATAAAAGATGATTTCATCCTAAAGACTAAAGAGGAAGTAATAAAAGAGCATTTATATGGTGAAGGTAATGAAAACAAGTGTTATAGAGATGCCTTAGGTGATTATTTTGCAATTGGTGTAGGAGATAAAGCAATTAGATATACTAATAAAACTAAGGAACACAAATCTAGTCATTCTGGATTAACAACTAGTGAAATGCTAGTACCATTAATAATAGTAAATAAGAAGTAGGTGTAACATGACGGATATAGAGTATTTAAAGAAGTATTATAAAGGTAATGTAAATGATGCTATTAACAAATTGAAAACCGGTATTCCCGTTCAGTATATAGTTGGTAATGTTAACTTTTATGGTTATGAAATTGATGTTAATAAAAACGTTTTAATTCCGAGAAGAGAAACTGAAGAATTAGTAGAAGAGGTTATTTTAAGAAGCAAGAAGTTTAATAATCCGGTGATGGCAGATATAGGAACTGGTAGTGGTGCTATTGCTATATCGTTATCAAAAGAGCTAAATACCCATGTATATGCTTCGGATATTAGTACTGATGCGATTAATCAAGCTTCTATAAACAGTACCAATAATAAGGCTAATATTACCTTTATAGAGGGTGATATGTTAAAGCCATACATAGATAATAATATTAAATTAGATATAATAGTAAGTAATCCACCATATATAAGATTGGATGAAGAAATAGAACAAAAAGTTAAGGATAACGAGCCCAGTATTGCTTTATATGCTACCAATAACGGACTATATTATTATGAATCAATATTAAAAGATGCTAGCAAAGTATTAAATAATAAATTTTTAATAGCTTTTGAGATAGGTAATGAGCAAGCTAAAGAAGTAAGTGATTTAGCATTTAAATATTTAAAAGATATAAAAGTAGAAATAAAGAAGGATATGTCAGAAAAAGACAGAATGATATTTGTATATAATTATTAGATATCACCCACTATGTAATAGAGGGTGATTTTTATATGAAAAAAATTATTATGATATGTTTATCATTAATTATGATTTTTACTGTGTATAACCATGCAAAGGCTAAAGAAGAGGTTAAAATACCTGATTCCGCTATTAGGTTTAGGGTTTTAGCCAATAGTAATTCTCCAAGGGATCAGAAGATTAAAGAAGAAGTTAGAGATGCTATGCAAAAGCAATTATACGCGGTATTAAAAGATGCACGTACTAATTCAGAAGCTAAAAACATAATAATGGATAACATGTATAATTTTAAACAAACGTTAGATAATGCTATGAAAGATAAAGATTATTCATACACCATTGATTATGGTATGCATGAATTTCCAGAGAAAACATATAAAGGAGTAACTTATGATGCTGGATATTATGAGTCATTATTAGTGACTTTAGGCGAGGGCAAGGGAGATAATTGGTGGTGTGTTCTTTTCCCACCATTATGTTTAGTAGAAGCAGAAGAGTCTAATACTAGTGAAGTTGAGTATAAAATTTTCATAAAAGACATATTAGAAAAATATTTTTAATATAAAAGTAATAATATAATCTAGAGGTGATAATTATTATAGAAATTATATTAATAGCAGTAAGTCTTAGTATGGATGCTTTTGCTTTAGCCTTATCTTATGGTATTAATAATGAAAACAAGAGAAATATAATAATTACTGCCATTACTGTAGGAGCTTTTCACTTTTTTATGCCATTATTAGGAGATAAAGTTGGTAATTTGTTATTTACATACACCATAATAAAGCCTAGATATGTACTGTTTTTTGTGTTTTTGATACTATCTATTGATATGTTAATAAACTTTTTTATTGATAATGTAAAAAATAAACCTCTAACAATAATAGGAACGCTGTTTTTTGCATTATCAGTTAGTATTGATAGCTTTTCTGTAGGGCTAGGCATTGATTATCTATATGATAATTTATTATTTTCAGTAATAACCTTTTCAATAATTAGTGCTTTATTTACTTTATTAGGCTTTTATTTAGGTAAGAAACTATCATCAAAGATAGGTAAGTATTCATTTTTGCTAGGAAGTATTACATTGTTTGTTTATTCTTTCTATTTGTTGACAAAATAATACTTTTGTGCTAATATATACGACATTCAAACAAAAGGGGGAATTTTGGATGAAAGATACAAATAAACAACCATATAGTTTACAAAAGAGAACGGTTTCTATAATTGTTTCAGCTGCTATAGTTGCAACTGGTATTGCAGCAACCGTTAAACTATCAAGTAAAAATAAGGCACAAACACCTGAAATAACTACTGAATATACAACTTTAGTAGATAATATTAACTTGTTATTAACAGAAGATTTTAACATAGAAGATGCTGCTGCTGTTAAGGCAAGAGCAGAAGCTATATTTAATTTATCTGATGGTGACGTATCAGTAGAAGACATTATAAATCTTATTTATTTAACAAATAGTAGATATGATTTAATGACTTATAACACTACTGATAAGGTTGAACAGTTAGCTATCGACCAAAAACTTATTACTAGAAGTATGGTAGATTTATTATCTGGTGGTCAAGTTTATGCTTATATGTTAATGGCACAAGATGGACCAGCTAAACAAGAAGCTATTAAATTAGCTACCATTGCTGAAAAGCAAAAAGAAGCTATTAAGTCTGGTGATACTTCTAAGTCAGAGGAGTATGCTAACGAAATACAAACTATTATAAATGGTTTAAAAGATAAGAACATTTCTGATAATGATTATTTTTCAATTTTAGCAGACTTTGTAACAATTCAAGGTTTATTTCCAGATCATGAATTTGATAATAGTTTAATAAGTACTAAATCTAACGCAGTTTTTGCAGATGATGCTGCAAGTAAGGGTGTTGATCCTAGTGAATTATTAGATAAAAACTTAAATTGTAACGTAGAAGTAGCTACGACTGGTAATAAATATATTAAAGAAGATGCTGCAGATGCAAAAGCAAAAGAAGAATCAAGAGTTGCCCAAAACGGAAGTGCTGTTGAAACAACAATTGTTAAGGGTGGCGAAGAAGTAGGTACTGTTAAAGAAACTACTCCAAGTAATAAAAATGAAGTAACTACAGATAGTTATACTTATACGATAGTAAATACCGTACCTGAAACGAAGCCAGAAGAAAAAACTGAAGTTGTTAAGGGCGGAGAAATTGTTGAAGAAGGAACTGTTGTAAGTGGCGGTGAAATATTAGAATCATACACATATCAATATGATTCAAAAGCAATTACTGCAACTGAAACAACATCAAAATTTATAGATGACAGTACAGCATACACAAATTCATTTGTAAAATAATTACTAGACACTAGAATGTAAATTCTGGTGTTTTTCTTTGACTATATTTATAAAATATATTAGAATTAGACTAGAAGGTGAATACATGTTAGTTAATAGCAACAGTCTTTTATATAATGCTTTAAAGGATGGTTATGCCATTCCAGCTTATAACATAAATAACTTAGAATGGACAAAATACATATTGGAAGCTTGTAACGAGGATAATAGTCCAGTTATCATAGCAGTTTCAGAAACCACAATTAATTATTGTGGTGGTTGTGATGTGGTTTACAGTTTTGTCTCTAATTTAATAAAAGATTTAAACATAAAGATACCCGTTGTGCTACACTTAGATCATGGTAGTAGTATAGAAAGCTGTAAGAAAGCAATTGATGCTGGATTTACTTCCGTAATGATAGACGCATCTAGTAAAAATGTTGATGATAACGTACTAATTACTAATGATGTGGTTAGTTATGCCAAGTTAAAGAACGTATCAGTTGAAGCAGAAATAGGTTCACTAAATGGTGAACAATATACGGACCCAGATGATGCAAAAGATTTTATAAACCAGGTAGAAATCAACTCTTTAGCACCATCAGTAGGTAATAAGCATGGATTTTATGATGAAGATTTTCAAATAAACTTTGAATTGTTAGCGCTAATTGGTAAGGAAGTAAAAATGCCAATGGTACTTCATGGCGCTAGCGGTTTGGATGAAAACAAGATAAAAACGGCGATTTTTTGTGGGGTTTCTAAAATAAATATTAATACTGATATTCAGTATGCTTGGGCAAAGGCTGTAAGAGCATATTTAAATTATAGTGATAAAGAATATGATCCTAGAGTTATAATAGGATCAGGTGAAAAAGCAATCAAACAAATTATTCATGAAAAAAACAGATTATTTGGTTCAATAAACAGGGCTAATTAATCACCTTTTAAATATAAAGTAATAAGATATAATGTGGAGGAGTATATGCATAGAATAATCATTGAAGGTGGAAACGAATTAAGTGGTGAAATAAAGATAAGTGGTTCAAAAAATAGTGCGGTTGCTTTAATACCAACGGCAGTTTTATGTGATGAAGAGGTAACCATAGCTAGCGTTCCTAATATTTCTGACATTGATGCACTTGAAGAGATTTTGACTTTTTTAGGAGCTAAAGTGACAAAGTCTGAAGATGTTATAAAAATAGATTCTTCTAATCTAATTAATAAATTAGTTCCAGAGAAAATATCTAAAAAGTTAAGGGCATCTTATTATTTTATGGGTGCTTTGTTAGGTAGGTTTAAGAAAGTACAAATGTACTTTCCAGGAGGATGCTCTATAGGAGCAAGACCAATTAATCTACATTTAAAGGGATTTGAAGCCTTAGGTGCAACGATAGAAGAAAAGAACAATATGTTTACGATAACGGCCGAAAAGCTAAAAGGAGCTAAAATAAATCTTGATTTTCCTTCGGTGGGGGCAACAATTAATTTAATGCTAGCAGCGGTAAAAGCAGAAGGAACAACGGTTATTAGTAATGCTGCAAAAGAGCCTCATATTGTTAACGTAGCTATATTTTTAAATAACATGGGAGCTAAAATTAGTGGAGCTGGTACTAGTGAAATAAAAATTATTGGGGTTGAACACTTACACTCTTGCTTTCATGAGGTGGTTCCTGATTATGTAGAAGCTGGTACTTATATGATATTAGCAAGTATGATAGGTAAGGATGTTACCATTAGTAATATGATACCGGATCATGAAGAAGCTTTGATATCCAAACTTGAAGAGGTTGGTGTCCCATTAGGAATAGGAATCGATTATATAAAAATAAGTAGACCAGATATATTACATGCTACCGATATAAAAACCCAAGTGTATCCTGGATTTCCTACAGATTTACAACAACCAATGGCAGCACTTTTAACTCAGGCTAAAGGAAAATCAGTAATAAATGAAACTATATATGAAAATAGATTTTTAAATTTACCCCAATTAGATAGAATGGGAGCTTCTGTAAAGATAACTTCTAAACAAAGAGCGGTAATATCAGGGCCTACAAAACTAAGAGGAAGAAAGGTAAAAGCTACCGATTTAAGAGCGGGAGCCTCGCTTGTTTTAGCAGCTTTGGTTGCTAAGGGAACAACCACTATAGATAATGCTGATTATATTTTAAGAGGATATGAAAATATAGTTGAAAAACTTAAAGGTATAGGTGCTAAAATAACGATAGAAGAAATAAAATAGTATTGTAATAAATACTGTTTTTATTTTGGGGTGAAATATGAAAAAAAGATACAAAGTAATTATTGGCTTTGCAATAACTGGTATAATCTTAGTAATTATATTCTTTCTTACAATGGATAACAAAGTTTATTATCTATCATTAGGTGATTCTTTAGCAGCTGGTCAGACACCTAATAACACCATTTCAAATAGTTATGGGGATTATGTTGCAGACTATCTTAAAGATAAAGGAACACTAGAGTTTTATACGAAAAAGTTTACTAAAAGTGGATATCGTAGTATAGATTTATTAAATGATTTAAATAATAATAAAGAAGTGGAAGTAAATGGTAAAAAGATAACCATTAAACACGCTTTAATAAAGGCTGACTTGGTAACGGTATCAGTAGGTGCTAATGACTTATTTTATAAACTTAACGTTGGTAATAAGTTTGATTTAAGCGAGTTTGATGACATCTATCATTACGTAGATGAAGTATTTATTGATATAGATAAACTATTATATGAATTAAGAACGTCATGCAAGGAACAAATAATGGTGTTTGGTTTTTATAACCCGTTTAATAACTTTTCAGA
>CAZBUA010000008.1:12411-16012 GCA_964494975.1 uncultured Muribaculaceae bacterium | reverse complement strand
TAGTAAAAGTTTGAGTCATTCCTAGCTTACGACCTAAGATTCCTTTTCTTTCCATTTCTTCCTCCTATAAATTTTACTTAATTTCGATATCTACGCCACTTGGTAAATCAAGATGTTGTAGTGCATCAATAGTTTCCTTACTTGGTAATGCAATATCAATTAATCTTTTGTGGGTACGCATTTCGAATTGTTCACGTGAATCTTTGTACTTATGAACAGCTCTTAAAATAGTGTACTTTTGGATTTCAGTAGGTAATGGTACTGGACCAGATACCTTTCCGCCAGTACGTTTAACCGTTTCAATAATCTTTGAAGCAGCTAAATCTAAAGAGCGATGATCATATGCCTTTAATCTGATACGTATTTTATTTGACATGCTTATGTATCCTCCCTTCGTCTATATCTGGTATAGACTTGCTCCGAGCAAATTACCTGACAGCCTTTTAAGTATAAAAGCAACTTAACCTGGTGTGTCAGCAACCTTGCACATCTCTGCAACTACACGCAGTTATCATTATATCAGAAGAATTCCTTTATTTCAAGGGGTTTTTTAAACTTTTTTGATTTTTTTTAAAATTAAAAAAGATATCAATATTTATGCTTTTTGATATCTTTTTATGTTAATTGTTTTCTTTTCCAAATAAGTTTAATAATCTTAAGAATAAATTAATAAAATCTAAGTATAAATCTAAGGCACCATATATCGCCATCTTATCAATCATCTTAGAATTATTACTATAATAATTATATATTCTTTTTAAATTCTGCATATCCCACGCGGTTAGGCCCAGAAACACAGCTACCGATATTACTGAAATAATTATTCCAAACGTTCCGTTCCCTATAAAAATGTTTATTACAGACATAATTATAATTGATATTAATGCAAAAATAAGCATCTTTCCAAAGGTTGTTAGGTCTTGTTTAGTTATGTAACCATATATTGCCATCAATCCAAACATAATAGCAGATGCTAAGAATACCATACCAACACTTGATATTTTATATACAATAAATATTGATGATAAGGTAAGCCCACTAACTATAGAATATATAACAAACAATATTTTAGCTACCGTTGGTGATACCTTGTTACGTAGGGCACTAAAAGCTATTACAATAACTAATTCTAATATTATAATAAATAAAAAATTAGAATAAACAAACTTTAGCATTTCTAAATTCGTAGCAGTAACGTATGCTGTTACTCCAGATAATAATAAACCAATAAACATCCATAGATAAACCTTGTTAAAAAATTTATTCATATTATTCCTCCATATTTATATTATATCATCTAATTATTAAATAATTATTAAATATAACAAAAAAAGTCAACTAGTGACTCATTTTTGGACTTTTATTAAATTCTAATCTTAATTTATCTGATACGGTTACTATAAATTCACTATTGGTTGGTTTTGCTCTGTCATAATCAACACTATGTCCAAATATTTCTTCCATTAAATCTATATCTCCCCTGTTCCAGCTAACTTCAATTGCGTGTCTTATCGCTCTTTCAACTCTTGATACGGTAGTATCATATCTCTTAGCAATTTCAGGATATAATTCCTTAGTTATTGCACCTACAATATCAGGATTCTGATACATTAGTATTACTCCCTCTCTTATGTATTGATATCCTTTTATATGAGATGGTACTCCCAAACCGTGTAACAATTTAGTAACTGATATTTCCAAATTATTATGATAAAGGTTTATCTTTGAACCTTCCTCTGGAACATAATTTACAGCATCCATTATCTTACTTTCTAAATCAAGCATATCAAATGGTTTTAATATAAAGTATTTAGGATCATATTTAGCTACCTTTTGAATGGTTTCGTCAGCATTAAATGAAGTTCCTATTACTACAGGTTTTGTAATATTAGCCTTTTTCATTTCTTCTAAAACGTACATTCCGTCTTTTCTTGGCATAACCAAATCCAAAAGGATTGCATCAAACCCATCTATATCAGCTTTCATTTTTTCCATGGCTTCCATACCATCATAAGCAGTTTTAACCACGCTTATCTTCTCGTGATCATCGAAATAATCCTTTAACATCTCTACCAAGCTTTCATTGTCATCTACCACCATTAATCTTACATCTTTTAAATCTTTCATATTTTTCTCCTCTCATCTGTTAATAGTCATTATATTCCCTATATTTAGATTAATTTATCAAACTTTGTCGAATAAAAAAAGAATGTATTACTACATCCTTAAATATATAATTTATGCTGCTCTTTGTGTGGTATCTTCCGTAGAAGACTGTTTAAAATATGGGCTGGTTAATACTTTAGCTTGACCTTTTTCTGGTGCAGAGCTATCTTCTATCTTTCTTCCCATATCTTCTAAACTAAAGACATTACTTTCTTTTTTAACAAATTCTTCTTCAAATATTTTATCTAATTCTTTAGATACTAATTCATCTTTTGACTCTGTTTTTTCATTATCCAATAAAGTTTTAAACTCAAATAATGGTATTGTAGGATTAGTTATTTTTCTTATGCTTAATGAAAAACGTAAGTTAAAAAGCGAATCAAGCAATTTATTTCTTATATCTGATGATAACACATTAATAGATTTAACATTTTCCATATAGATACCCCTTCCTATAATACAACTTTAGCATATCACAATTATATTATAAAAAGAAAGAGCAATTTGTCTAATTTTACTTTAGTTTACACTATTTTAAGCTGTTTATTATCTTTGATAATTCATTAGCAGAAACCGAAGCGTTTCCTATTAAATAACCATCAGTCTCATCCGTTAACACATCATTAATGTCTTTTGAATCAACCGAACCACCATATAACAAATAATAATTATCAATGTTTAATTGTTTTAAAACCTTCTTTATATATTTTAAAGTATCAATAATATCAGCTTTATTCATATGATTACCACTACCAATTGCCCATCTTGGTTCATAAGCAACAATTATGTTTTGATTACTATCTAATGTTATATCTTTTAAAGCGACTTCAAGTTGCTTTTTTATAACCTCGCTAGTCCTCATCATGTCTTTTTCTATACTTGTTTCGCCTATGCAAAGAATTGGTGTCATCATGTTTCTTAATAATGATTTGATTTTTTTATTAATTATTTCATTGGTATCAAGTTTTCTTCTTTCTGAATGGCCAACCAAAGAATATTTAATATTCATTAGGCTTAATGCATAAGCAGATATTTCACCAGTATAAGCACCTCTATCTTCATAAAAACAATCCTGTGATGATAAATTATACCCATTAAATACATCAAAATTTAAAAAGCTTGGACACATTATCATATTAACATCGGAAGTATCTATTAAATCAATTTCATTTCTTAATTCTTGTGCTTCATCATGAGTTAGAAACATCTTCTGGTTGCACACTAGTATCTTTTTCATCTTTTCCCCTACTTCTTTTTACAATTTTCTTAACACGATGTGCCACTTTTTTAAACACGTTCGTATCCTTATGTATTACTGATTTATATACTTCTTCTACTCTTTTAACTATTACAAAGTCATTTCTTATATCTTTAAGTGTTTCAGCTACTCTACCAAAGGCTAGTACATATTTAGCTTTTTCTATTGCTTCTCTTA
>CAZBUA010000008.1:11349-12401 GCA_964494975.1 uncultured Muribaculaceae bacterium | reverse complement strand
CGTTAACGATTTGTTATTATACAATTCAATAACACTATTTACATACTCATCATCATTTGTAAAAAATAATCCATCTTGCCCATCTGTTATTACCAACTCAAAACTCTCATCTTTTACAGCTACAACAGGTTTTGATGCTGCCATTGCTTCTATTACGGTAAGTCCTTGTGTTTCGCTGGTTGATGACGTTGCAAATATGTTTGCTAATTGATAATATTTTGGAACATCATTCCAAGAAACCTTGCCAGTAAAGATAATGTTTTTATCAAGTTTATTCTTGCTTGATAATTCCATCAATTCTTTCATGTCTGGTCCATCACCAACGATTACCATCTTAGCTCGTGGTATTTTTTTTATTATTCTTTTTAAATTGTTAATAAGAAAATCTATACTTTTTTCTTTTGCAATTCTTCCTACGTATAAAATTACGTAATCCTTGCTAGATAAACCTAAATCTTTTCTTATCTCCTCTACCTCTTTAGCATCTATGTTTTCTTTATAAAATCTGGTTACGTTTATACCAGTTGGTATTATGTGCACATCTCTTTTTACCTTATATTTATCTTTAAATAAATCATAGGTTTTTTTAGTAGGGACAATTAATTCATCAATGGTTTTATCACACAAAAACAATGTTAAATATTCAACCAACTTCTTTGAAGCACTATCAAAATATCCTTTTGTTATGTAGTATATATATTCTTCATACATTGTATGATAAGTATGGACTAATGGTATGTTATATTGTTTTGATATTAGTCTTGCAAATGATCCTATGCCAAACTCAGTATGTGTATGAATAATATCTAAATTCCATTTTTTTATTATGTTTAATGCTCTTATTGGATATAAACTGGTAAGACGATAATCTAATATACCAGTTGGCACTCCTGGAATTCTTAATACGTTATCTTCCTTCTTGTAAGAAAAATCTTCTGCATTGACGGTTACAACATACACCGTGTGGCCTAATTTTTCTAGTCCTTGTTTTAACATTAAAACACTTGTTGAAACACCATTTATATATGGTGGATACGTATCGGTAAACAACC
>CAZBUA010000008.1:8523-11339 GCA_964494975.1 uncultured Muribaculaceae bacterium | reverse complement strand
ATACCCGAATCAAGGGAAGTAGTTGAAGGTTACTTAGCAGGAATTAAAGATATTCTCATTATTTCAACACTTCCTTTTTAAATATTAATGTTATGAATCCTATTAGCATTCCAAATAAATAAGTTACGCTTCTCCATAAAAGCATCGCACTTGATAATAATGGGCCTGTAACAAATACACCAAAGAATTGTAAGAAACTATATTCTATACCTCCAGTAGCTCCTGGTATTGGTATAAAATTACCAATTAACATTACAAATGAAGTAGATACTATTGACGTTAATATGGTTACCGAATTGCAACCTAAAGACATAAATATAATTGCTGGTATCATGTATAGTAATACTAAATGTATTAAGTTAACTAATACTGCTAAAAATAATTTTGGTTTATTTTTTCTTACTTCTTCATTAACTTCATAAAAATGATTCAAACCTTCCATTGCTTTTTCCTTTGAAGAACCAAGCTTTTTAACTATTTTAAATTTATATATAAAATTAATTATCTTTCCTATTATTTTCTTACCACTTTCTTTAGATGCAGAAATAAATATTAAAAATAACAATACTAACACGTTGATAAAAAAGCCTAAGAATATTAAACTGTTTAAGTAATTATTACTGGATAATAATTGTAATTTTATGTTTAAAAGTATTGCAAAGACACCCATCATTATTAATGATATTTGAAAAGATATAAAGTCTTTAATCATTGCGTTGGTAGAATCAGTTATTCTAACACCATCGTTTTTTAATAAGTATACCTGAAATGGTTGCCCACCAGATTGAAATGGTGTAATTCCATTTAGCAGTTGCCCTATTAAAGTTAGCTGGAACGTTTTAGACAAAGTATAATCTTTTTTATAATCAGTTAAGAATAAATTTAAAGATATTGCTTTAAATAACAATGATAAGAAGAATATTATGATTGCTATTAAGAATATTAGAGGATTAACTTTAGTTAATTGTTTAATTATTCCACCAAAATCATCTTTCATAGTTAGATATAATACTAATACTATAGCAACAACAAGTATAAATATATTTGTTTTTTTATTTTTCATATAATACCTACCTATCTTCTATTATTTCTATTCCCGGTAACTTCTTACCCTCTATCAATTCTAAAGATGCACCACCACCAGTAGATATATGTGCAAAAGAATCTTTATATCCAAATCTTACCGCTGCTGCTGCTGAGTCTCCACCACCAATTATGGTTGTAGCATTAGACTCTTTTAATGTTTTAAGTAATTCTTTAGTACCATACTCAAAATTCTTAAATTCAGAAACTCCCACAGGGCCATTCCAAAATACCGTTTTTGCATCTTTTAAATATGAGGCAAACAAGGATATTGTTTTTGGGCCCACATCCAACATCATCATGTTATCTGGTATGTTATTTATATCAGTATAAACCGTATTAAGCCCATCTTTATACTCACTACTTGAGTATCCATCTAATGGTAACACTATCTTATCATGATATTTATTAAGTAATTCTAAACAGTGTTTAATACTTTCCTTATCGTATATTGATGACTTTAAATCTACTTCTTTTGCAGTTAAAAAAGTATTTGCTATACCACCACCTAATAAAAGATAATCTGCTTTTAATATTAATTTATCAATTACTGCTATTTTATCATTCATTTTAGCTCCACCCATAATTACTACGTATGGTCTATTAGGATTATCTAGCGTTTCAGAAAGCATTTTAATTTCTTTTTCTACTAAGAAGCCAATTCCGGATGGAAGGTTGCTAGCTATACCTACGTTTGAAGCATGTGCTCTATGAGCTGTTCCAAAAGCATCATTTATAAATATATCTCCAAGACTTGCCCAATATTTTCCTAAAGATTTATCGTTTCCACTTTCTAAATTATCAGGATAATCTTCATATCTAGTATTTTGTAGTAAGATTATATCCTTACTTTTCATGTCATTAATTTTATCTTCTAGCACAGTTCCACGTGTTTCATTTATGAAATATACCTTTTTACCTAATAATTCTGACATTCTAGTTGCTACTGGCTCTAATGAGTTTGCCACTTTATCTTCTAATGTTTTTATCCTACCTAAATGAGATAATATTATTATCTTAGCATTATTATCTATAGCATAAGTTATTGTCTTTAAACTTTCCTTGATTCTGGTATCATCAATTATCTTTCCATTTTTTATAGGAACGTTTAAATCACATCTTATTATTACCCTTTTGTCATCTATATTAAAATCACGAATTGTCTTCTTCATTATAGCCTCCAAAACAATTATATCATTTAATTAAAAAAATAGGAAATAAATTCCTATTTTACTATTACTTTTATCTGTTTACTAACCCCATCTGCACCATTTGCCGTTATTATTGCAGATCCTGCTGAAACAGCGGTTATTGTGCCGTTATTAACAGTTGCTACCGAAGGTGTATCACTACTCCAAGATAATGTCTTATTAGTAGCATCTGTTGGATTATAAGATATAGTTAGTGCATAACTACCACCAGCTGACATTGTTAGTGCGTTTGGAGTAAAAGCTATTGATTTTAATTTAACGTATGTTGATACAACTTTTACTATTCTTGATGCATAAGCACTATTACCATAACTATCAGTTACTGAAAAAGTTAAAGTATACGTTCCTGCCACGTTAGTATTAACCGTTCCGTTAACATTAACTCTTGATGTAATGTCAACACCAAAAGCATCAGTTGCGGAATATCCAGCGTCACTATAAGAGGAGCCTTGATTAATTGATACCGTCGTGCTTCCTTTTAAAGTTAAAGTTGGCGGTACGGTAGTACCAGCAGTCGTAGTT
>CAZBUA010000008.1:0-8513 GCA_964494975.1 uncultured Muribaculaceae bacterium | reverse complement strand
TTTTTACAGAATTACTAGCTTTTGTAGTTGTTGCTTTAGTTGTTGTATTAGCTATGACGGTTACCGTTCTTGTCTTTGTTGACTTGTTACCAGCTTTATCTGATACCGTGTAAGTAACAACATAAGTTCCTAATTTTGAAGTGTTAACGGTAGATGTGGTTTTTATGCTAGAAGTTATGTCTCCATCAACATTATCAGTAGCCTTAGCACCAGCATCAGTATAGGTTTCATTTTGTTTTGTGGTAACCTTTGCATCACCTATTAAAGTAATAACCGGTTTGGTAGTATCTTTCTTAGTAGTACTCTTAGTGGTTGTAGAACTACCTTCGTTGCTAACGTACCCAGTAGTCATGTACATATCACCACATTTAATATACGCATCATACTTTTCGGTTGTTTCACTTACTGCTAATACATATCCCTTACAGACTTTAGCAGCCGTAGTAATTGATGGATTTATGGTTCCGCCATTAGTTGTTAATAATTCACTTAAATCTATTTTTATTTCTTCACCAGTTAATTCAATATTTTTTTGAGTTAAATAATTAGGTGTTTCTTCTACCATTCTAGATTCTAGTCTCTTAAAGTCCTCCGTTGTATACTTTGGTTTGTTTTTATTTACAATGATAACTATTGTTATTATGACTGCAATTATTACGATTAATAAACCAACAAGCATAATAAGTTTGCCCCTAGTTAGTTGAAACTTTTTTTTCTTACCAGTTTCATCCGTGTTTTCGTAATCCATCTCATCCATAATCTCACCACCTTATTTTAACAATATCATTATAACATAAAATACAAAAAAAGCACTATATATTATTAGTGCTTTTTAATACAAAATATTTTGCGGTTTTAACCATTTGAGCTGAATAGCTCATTTCATTATCATACCAAGCTACTATCTTGACTAACTGCTTACCATCTACTTCTATTACGTTAGTTAATAATCCATCTACTAAAGAACCACAAGTTTCTCCAATTATATCACTTGAAACAATAGGATCTTCAGTATATTGTATTGTTTCATTTTGATTATTTTTAAACAGGTTATTTATTTCTTCCTTAGTTACGTCTTTATTTAATTCAAGTGTTAAATCAATAACCGAACCGGTAGTTACCGGAACACGCATTGCGGTACCATCAAGTCTTCCTTTTAATTCTGGAATAACAAGTCCTATTGCACTAGCAGCGCCAGTACTTGTTGGCACTATATTAGCTGCTGCAGCTCTTCCTCTTCTTGTTAAGTATCCTTTTTTATGAGCTACATCAAGTGTTGCTTGATCATTAGTATAAGCATGAACGGTAGTCATAAATCCTTTTTCAACACCATAATTATCACATAATAGTTTCATAACTGGTGCTAAACAATTAGTAGTACAACTAGCCGCACTAATTACTTCTTCAGTACCATCTAAAGTATTTTGATTAACGTTATATACGATGGTTTTTAAATCACCCTTAGCAGGTGCTGATATTATTACCTTCTTAGCCCCAGCTTTAACATGACTATAAGCTTTTTCTAAGCTTGTAAAGAAACCAGTACATTCAAATACTACGTCAATATTTAAATCTCTCCATGGCAAGTTTAGTGGGTCTTGTTCTTTATAAATTCTTACGTTTCTTCCACCAACAATAATACTATCGTCACTAGAAGTAACTTCTTTTTCTTTATATCTTCTATGACTAGTATCATATTTTAATAGATATGCTAAATCCTCTGGTGCCGTCAAATCATTTATTGCTACTACTTCAAAAGATGAATCTTCCTCCATTATTCTAAATACCAATCTTCCAATTCTTCCAAATCCATTTATAGCTACTCTTATTGCCATAACATCATCTCCTATAATTATATTGTACCATTAGCTAGTCTTTAAAACAACTACCGCCAATAAACTCTCTTATTATTGAATCTATTGGAACGTTTTCACTTGGTATACCAAGAATTACCCTAAATAAGTTGATTAACCTAATAGCTTCATCATAATTAGCATCTTCTTCAGATACTGAAAATAAAAGTGGTTCCGCATAAGTCTTCATAACACCTAATTCATAAACTAAAGATGTATTAAAGATTTCATCAGCATCATGCATGTACGGAATTATCATTTCCTCTTCAGCCTCTCTCACTGAATCCCAAGCTTTTAAAGTGTCAGAAGCTGATGCTCCCCTATTGGTATTATCCCTTATTATTCTTCTTAATAAACGATTATCAGTAGACATAAACAAATTATGATTATCTATGTTAAGAGGTGTTAACGGACATATAAATATTTTAAATTTATTCTTATCAGGTATCATTTCTGTTAAGCTTTCATTAAATGCATGTATTCCTTCAATTATAAGGATGCTATTACTACTAAGTTTGGTTGGCTTAGCACTTAATTCTTGTCTTCCCTCTACAAAATTATACTTTGGTAAACACACTTCTTTATCATTTAATAAATCTGATATTTTCTCATTAAACTGTACCGTATCAATAGCACTAATTCTTTCATTTTCTGGTTTTCCATCAGAATTTAAAACCCTATCTTTTAAATCAACATAAAAATCATCTACAGATACTGGTATTGGTAATAACCCCATGCTTTTTAAATACATAGATAGTTTCCTAGACGTAGTTGTTTTTCCTGATGAAGATGGTCCAGTAATTAATACTATTTTAATATCTTTATCCTTACTTATTTTGTTAGCTATTTCAAATAATCTGTTGTTTTGTAATGATTCACTGATTCTAATAACATCTCCATAATTTCCTGTAGATATGTCTTTATTTAGTTCTACAGAAGTATTAATATTCATGCTGCTTAGATATTTATCATTCATTTCAATAGCATCTATTAATTTTTCATGGCGTTCAATCTTACTTAAAGGATTATCTAAATCATACATGTTAGGTGCTAACAAAATAATCTTATTATCTTTTAAATATTTTAAATTATATTTTGTAAAATATTTAGTATTAGTAGGTAGGATACCATAAAAATAATCTAACGTATCGTCTAATTTATAAAGACTTATACTTGAATTACTAATAAACCTTAATGAATCAGCCTTATCCTTTTGATTTATTTTTTCATAATAATCAATAGCATCTAATCTTGATACCATTATTTTTGTAATAGAAAGTTCTTGTTCAACAAGTTCTCTCATTCTAATTTTTATCTTTTCAACGGTAACTTCTGATATTAAGTTATTAGTTAAAACTTCACAATAAAGGCCTCCATCATATGAATGCATGATTTCAACATCACAATTTAAAACATCTTTTATAGCTTTTGATAAAAGAAAACAAAGTCCTCTGTTATATGTCTCATTACCTAATTTACTAGACATATCAACAAAATTAACGCTACAATCCCTTGTTACAGGGGTGTTTAAACCGGTTAGTCTGTTGTCTATGGTAGCTGCTAAAATATCATATTTATAATCATTTATATATGATTTAGATATTTTACTTAAAGTAGTACCCTTATCAACTTCTACTTTTTTACCACGATAATCAATTTTAATAGTTGCCATAAGCATCACCCTTATTTATTCTTAATCTATATTATATCATGAAATTATCTATATATGAAAAAAAAGTCATATTTTTTAAGTGATATTTACAATGATACTATACATAATATTACTAGGGTGATATATTTATGAATCTTATTCCAAGTGTTATTGAAAAAAATCATGGTGTAGAAAGAGCTTATGACATATATTCAAGATTATTAAAAGATAGAATTATATTTTTAGGTGGTGAGATAGATGATGATAATGCTAACACAATTATTAGTGAACTGCTATTTTTAGACTCAGAATCGCATGAAGATATTAGCCTTTATATTAATAGTCCAGGCGGAAGTATTAGTGCGGGAATGGCAATATATGATACCATGAACTTTGTAAAAAGCAGTGTTTCCACCATATGTATTGGTATGGCTGCATCAATGGCATCAGTTATTTTAGCTAGTGGAGAAAGAGGAAAAAGGTTTATATTACCTAATAGTGAGGTAATGATTCATCAACCTCTTGGAGGTGTAAGTGGTCAAGCTACTGAAATAAAGATAGTTGCTGATAGAATTTTATACTTAAGAAGTAAATTAAATAAGATATTAGCGGACAAGACCATGCAACCAATAGAAAAAATAGAAAAAGATACTGAAAGAGATCATTATCTAAGTGCTGATGAATCATTAAATTACGGCCTTGTTGATAAAATATTATAATATTTTACTTGTGATTTCAATTTTAAACCTCATAACAATCACCCACCTTCTATATTGTTGGTGGAAAGCAAGAAACAGTTTACTAACTACTTCCTTACTTAATTGTTAGATGTTTATTTTGAAAATCCCTCTGATAATAAAAAGAATCTACTTAAGATTCTTTTTATTTACGAAAGTATAACAACAATCTGATATAAATAATATAATTAAAGTTATTGTTACCCAAGAAGGTATCTTTCTTATTATTTTTTCTAATAAGGGATTAACTAAGTATATAAATATCATGCTTGCTATTCCCCACATAAACGTCATTTCTAATGATATGTATTTTCCAATATGATATTTATGAGCATTATAATCCCAGAAGGAAATGTTAAATATTTTTTCCAATAAAACGCCACCTAATGCCTCTATGAAGGATAAAACTATTGCTATAACAAAAAAAGCTACGATGGATTCAACAATTCTATTCATATGCATGTTCTTGAATAAGTATTCGGATATAAAAAGAATAATAACGGTTCCTACTCCATATACAGGAGTCCACCAACCAAATAAGAAACCGCTTTTAAAATTAGTTTTAGTAATTAATGCTACTATTGTTTCTAGAAGGTGGCCTAATATTGAATAAACAAAAAAGCAATTTAAATAATACATATATATCACCATAATTAGTATGTATCATTTATTGCTTTTTATTATATTTTATTCCAAGTTGTTCCTTCTCTGGTATCTTTTAATTCAATATTCTTTGATAGTAATTCTTTTCTTATCTTATCTGCTAAATCATAATTTTTATTTAATTTAGCTTCGTTTCTTAATTTTATTTGTTCTTCAACATAACTTGATAATTCTTTATCTATTACTTCTTCTTTCAATAAATCGAGAGACAAAACCTTATCAAACTCTTTTACTAAGTATAATTTAGAAGTATCATTTAAATCACTTTTTAATACGTCATACAACACCGTGATTGCCCCTGCAGTATTTAGATCTGATGCTAAAGATTCTTTAAAGTTCTGAATATACACATCAGTACCACTTATATCTTCATTAAGTGTGTTATCTAGCAATCTTACTCTGTTTAATAATTTATTATAAGCACTTACGGCGCCATCTAAAATATCATAAGTAAATGCTAAGGAATTATGATAATAAGAGTTTAGACATAAGTAACGATAACTTAAAGGATTATATCCTTTCTCTTCAAGTAATGAAACGGTTAAAAATTCTCCCTTACTCTTACTCATCTTACCATCTTTATCATTTAAAAATCCCATATGTACCCAATAATTACACCACTTGTGTCCAAGAAAGCTCTCTGACTGGGCTATCTCATTAGTGTGATGTGGAAAAATTGCGTCTTCCGCTCCACAGTGTATATCTAAGTATTCTCCTAAGTATTTAATACTTATTCCTGTACATTCTATATGCCATCCTGGATATCCCTTACCCCAAGGACTATCCCATTGCATTTCTTGATTGTTAAACTTTGAATTAGTAAACCATAATCCAAAATCAAAAGGGTTTCTCTTTGAGTTATCCTCTTTTATATCTTCCCTTACCGCTACTAATAAATCATCAGAATTTCTACCAGATAATTTATAATATTCTTTATACTTAGTGGTATCAAAATACACGTTACCATCACTTATGTAAGCAAATCCATCCTCAAGTAATTTAGAAATTATTTTAATGTATTCATCTATGTTTGAAGTAGCCTTAGAAACCTTATCGGGCCATCTAATATTTAACTTCTCACAGTCTTTTTTAAAAGCTTCAGTATAAAAATCTGCAATTTCATAAGATGATTTGTTTTCTCTTTTAGTAGCTACTAACATCTTGTCCTCACCACTATCTCCATCACCAACAAGATGTCCTACATCAGTAATGTTCATACACCTATCCACGTTATATCCTAAATACTTTAAGCTTTTTTCAAAGACATCCTCAGAAATATAAGTACGTAGATTCCCAATGTGAGCATAATGATACACCGTTGGTCCGCAGGTATACATCGTTACCATATCTTTGTTGTTTGGAACAAACTCTTCAATCTTTTTTGTTAGAGTGTTATATATTTTCATGCATCATCCTTCTTTTCAAGTTTCTTCTTTCACGTTCCTTAACTTTTTGAATTCCTTGTTCATAAAGCACTTTTTTTGTATTATGTGGTATACATTTATCATCAATATATCTTGATCCTTTATTTTTTATTGCATTGTTGTTTGTTTTGTATGATTTTTGTTTTAACATAATATTCTCCTCCGTTGTAAAAACTACTTATATTATACTATAAATTTATGTTTAAAAAAAGTAATATTAACAGGTAATATTACTTTCTTCATCATTATTCATTATTGTTATACTCTTTTTATCGTCTATTAATCCTTCTATTATTTGAGATTCTATAGAAGATAGTAAAGTATTTAAATTAGTTAATTTAAGATTATTACATAGTTTATCAACATCTATATCAATATTAATATCACTATACTTATTAATAATTTTAGATATTTTGTTAGAAACAATTTTTACAATGTTATCATGACTTAAATCTGACATTCTAATTGTTAATGAAGTCTTTGCCATTAACTGCTTTATTAAGTCTGAATCATTATCAACATGCTTGTTATTAAATCCTAATTGTTCATTATTTTGTTCCTTTATGGCAGTGAACATTAATTGTACTGATGAAAAGTTTATTACCTTACCGCTAGCATCCGTTACCATATTATTTTCTAATATGTTAATAAATAGACTTCTTACCTCTTCACATGCTTGTTCATAATTATCTATTATAAAAGCAGTATTAGGATTGGTTCTTACCGATTCAAATATATTATTTTTATTATCATATCCTAAATACCCCGCAGTAGTTCCAATTAATTTACTAATAGTATGGTATTCTTTGTACTCAGATAAATCTAATCTTATTATGTTTTTATCATATGAAAGTAATTTTAAATACTCATTTATTAATAATGTCTTACCACTTCCATGAGCCCCTATTAGCAATATTGAATAAACCTTTTCTTTTTGAAGATAATCTTTTTTCTTTAAAGATCTTATAATCTTACTAACGTTTGCTTCCTCACCTATTACGCTATTATTTAGTTCGCAATCAAGCTTGTTATAAAAAGACTTACGATCATTATCAAACTTAATAATCGGAATGTTTCCCTTACTTTTAATAACGTCTATTATGGTATCTTTATCAACCACTTTTTGTACTGTGGAAAAATTGTTTAGTTTATTATTCAACTTGTTTTCTTCATTTTTTAAGTAAGTTGCCCTCTTAAAATTATTATTTGATAATGCTAAAAACTTTTCTTTTCTAATACTGTCTATTCTGTCATTAAGCATTTTACTTTTATGTTCATTAGGGCTTTCTTTAGATGACGTTTTAGCACAAACTTCATCTAATATATCTATTGACTTATCAGGCTCATATCTATTCTTTAAATACGTTTTAGAAAGACTTACTATTAGTTTGGTTAAATCATTTGAGATGGTAACGTTATGATAATGTTCATACAAGGGTTTAATCTTAAGTAAAATCTTCTCAACCTCATTAGTATTTGGTTCATTAATCATTACGTTTTGAAATCGTCTTGCAAGGGCTGAATCAGGTTCTATATACTTCTTATACTCATCTATTGTTGTTGCTCCTATTATCTTTATTAATCCCCTTGCTAAGGCTGGTTTAAATATGTTTGAGGCATCAATTGCTCCTTCTGCACCGCCAGCTCCTACTATTGTATGAATTTCATCTATAAACAAAACAACATCATCATTATCCTCTAATTCTTTAATAATTGTTTTCATTTTTTCTTCAAATTCTCCACGATATTTTGTACCAGATACTAAAGAAAAAACATTAAGAGATATTATTCTTTTGTTTTTTAAAAATGTTGGACAATGATCACTAACAATTATGTTAGCTATCTCTTCTACAATTGCGGTTTTGCCTACTCCTGCAGGCCCTATCAGTATTGGATTGTTCTTCTTTCTTCTTAATAATATTTCAATTGTTTGATCAATTTCTTTGTTTCTACCTATTACTGGATCTAGTTTTTTTTCTTTAGCTAACTTAGTAATATCACTTCCAAGTTCTTCTAACAATAATGTCTTGTGTTTGATATTCTTAACACCTTTTTTATGCTTAATATCTGAGTATAGTTTATCAATATTTATCTTCAAACCTTTTAAAATACTATATGCAATGCCATCTTCATACTCTAAAATAGATATTATTAATATTTCTGGATTAACCATTTTATTATTAGT
>CAZBUA010000007.1:1949-17850 GCA_964494975.1 uncultured Muribaculaceae bacterium | reverse complement strand
ATACTAATATAAAAGTTACTACAACAGCTGCAAAACAAGTAATTATGGTTGGATACATCATTGCGGATTTCATTTGCTTTCTGGTTTGTTCTGATTCCGTATAATAATCAACCATGTCATCTAATGTTTCAGGCAAATTACCAGTCATTTCCGCTGTCTTTATCATATTAATTAAAAGTCTTGGAAATACATATCCTCTTTTTTCCATTGCTAAGCTAAGTATATCTCCCATAGACAAATCATAGTATACAGCTCTCCAAATCTTCTTTTCATTAATATTCTTTGATTGATCTTCCAAAATCTTAACGGCATCTGCTAAAGCAATACCAGATTTTAAGTAAGCAGATAATTGAGATAAATAAAATATTAATTTAGCTTGTTTAAACTTAAAATGGACAAGTTTAACTGATGAGTTAGCTGATGCTATACTAATGTCATAAACATCATAGCCCTCTGCTTTTAAGAAAGATAAAACATCAATTCTTGACATTGCTTCAATACTACTAGTTTCAAGTTCTCCCTTACTATTTCTTGCAACATAATTAAAAACTAATGCATGACTTAAACGAGTAGCATTCGCTTTTTGGTTTTGTAATGACTCATTAAGTGCAAATTGTTTTGCTTGTAATTCTAATTCGCTTAAACCACCAATGTTTATTGATTTAGTAAAAATTGATGACTGTTTTTTTACAACTTTAGTCTTTGTTTTTCTAACAGCTTCTTCTGCAGCGTCCTTTTTTAATGCAGCAGCTTCTTTACTTTTTTCTGCCGTTTCACGTGCTATTAGTTCAGTAGTTATTCTTTCTTGCTCTTTAGCTCTTCTTGCTTCTTCTTGCCTTGCTTTAGCTACTAAACGTTCAAAATCTTTTTGTCTTTTACTAATATTCTCACTTTTTTCTTTAGATAGTTCTTCAGCAGTTTTAACAGGCTTTTCAGGTGTTACAGGATTGCTATATGCTGATCTTGAACCTTTTATTACGGTAAGACTTTCACCTGGTTTAGCTTCTGCAATTACCTTATTATCATTACTTGAAGATTTAGGAGAAAACAATTTTTTTATTCCTATTACAAAATAATATGGAAGTAATAAAATTGTTATAAAACCTTTATATATTAAAGCAAATGGCATTAACAATATTTCAATAACACTCATTTTATTATTCATCAAAGACACACCCTCTATTCTATATAAAATATTATATCATATTATAATAAAAAATAAAGCTTTTTTTAATTTAAAATATTAGTTATTAAACCATTTTAAAAACATTCATATATTATAGTAGAGGTGTAATTATGTATAATCAAATACCATATATGATGTCTTCCCCACTTACTGCATCCTCATTAGGTGCCACAAAGGCCGGAACATCATTATTAGGAAAAATAAGTTGGTCATCTCTCTTAACTAACACTCAAAAAACATTAAACGTAGTTAATCAAGCCATACCGTTATATTATCAAGTTAAACCCGTATTTAAAAACATTAAAACACTCGGAAAAATAGGAAGAGAATTCACCAAACAAAGTAATAATACCAATAATAGTACTGCAGGTGAAACAGTTACTAATAATCAAAATGTTAGTGATGATTTAGAAGAAGAAAGTATTTCACAAGAAGTACCAAACCCAACATTTTTTCTATAAAAAAAGAAATTCAATTTAACGAATTTCTTTTTTTAATTTATATATTAAGAGTTTTAATGATATTTTCTTTAATATTTTATTATAAGGTAAATTATTAATAATATTAACATTTGTATTTATTTCTAACATCATCTTTTTTATAAATAAATCATCTTTATTTTTTAATAATATTGGTCCAAAATACAATTCATTTTTTGTATATTTTTTATTGCCCTTATCAAATTTAATAATTGTATAAATTATATTTTTACATTCAACTAATTGTTCATCAACTATTTTGTATCCTAAAACGGACATATTCTTTCTTAAGAATGGTATATCAGTATTGGCTTGAATAATAATATCTTTCACATTACTAATAGCTTTAGTATCTTTAAAGAAACTTATTATTTTCTTACCACCTAATCCAGATATCACAATGGTTGTTATCTTATCATTTTTGTTTAAACCATCAAACCCGTCCGCTAACCTTATTTCAATATTTTTAGTGTTATAGGCTTTTACGTTTTCTTTAGCTTTATTAATTGAACCTACCGTAACATCACAAGCTACAGCTTTTTTTATTATATTATTATTTAGTAAGTAAATATCTAATAAGGCATGATCACATCCAATATCTGCCACCACGCTACCATTATCAATCATCCCAGCTATTGCTAAGAGTCTAGAAGATAATTTAACGTTAGTCACTTAGATAATCCTTTAGTTTTCTTGATCTTGATGGATGTCTTAACTTTCTTAAAGCCTTAGCTTCTATCTGTCTTATTCTTTCTCTTGTTACACCAAACATGTTGCCAACCTCTTCAAGAGTATGGCAAGTTCCACCATGAAGACCAAAACGTAATTTTAATACTTCTTCCTCACGTGGTGTCAAAGTACATAGTACTTCTTCTATTTCATCTTTTAAAACCTCATTTATTGCGTATTCCTCTGGAGACATGCTTGATTCATCCCTAAGAAAATCTCCTAAGTGTGAATCATCTTCTTCACCTATTGGTGTTTCTAATGATAATGGATCTTGAGATATTTTAAATATTTCACGAACCTTGTCTTCAGAAGTACCCATTTTTTTAGCTAATTCAGACTCTGTGGGTTCTCTATTAAGTTCAAGGGTAAGTTGTCTTTGGACCCTTTTTAATTTATTAATTGTCTCAACCATATGTACCGGAACACGAATTGTTTTAGCTTGGTCAGCAATAGCACGAGTAATTGCTTGTCTAATCCACCAAGTTGCATAAGTAGAAAATTTATATCCCTTAGAAGCATCAAACTTATCAACTGCTTTCATAAGACCAATATTACCCTCTTGAATTAAATCAAGAAATGATAAATTTCTTCCAACATATCTTTTAGCAATAGATACAACAAGTCTTAAGTTAGATTCAGCTAATAATCTTTTAGCTTCATCATCACCTTCTTCTACCCTCTTAGATAATGCTAATTCTTCATCAAGACTAAGCAAGCTGATTTTACCAATTTCTTTTAAATACATCCTTACTGGATCATTAATACTTGCATTTTTAGGTAAATCAGCATGTTCAATAATTATTACATCATCAGTACTTCCTTCTTCTTCTTTATCATCTTCGAAGTTTTCTGATATTATTTCAATATTATTATCATGAAAAGCATTATATAAATCATCTAGGGAATCACTATCCATTTCTAGACCTTTAAGAGCCTCTGCTAGTTCCTCATATGTTAATACACCATTTTCTTTTCCTTTTTTAATTAATTCTTTTTTTCTTTCCTCGAACGTTTTAATCTCTTTCATCACTTGAACTCCTTTTCTTTAACTTAGCTAATTTATCTAACAGAGTTATTTTTTTAGCTACGTCTATTTCATTACTTATTTCTTTCTTTAATTTATCTATTTCTCTTTTTAGTATTCCTTCATCAATGGTTCTTACATAATCAAGTATTTGATCAGTTGTCATCTTCTCAGGAAGATTAAGAGCATCAATTCTTAGTACTTCATTTATTAATTCGGTATCATCTTGTAAATACAAAGTAAATGAGGTAGTGTTAATATACTTATTTTCATCATAAAAATCAAGTATTTTGTTAGCAATTTTAGATAATTTTTTATTAGATAAATATGATACATTGTTTTGGTACAAAATAATTGCATCTGCATTTCTTAACATGTAATATATTAAGTATTCTTCAGCTTTGTCATATTTATTATTTGGTTTTTGAATAATAGCTACAGGAACGACTTCTTTCTTAACAAAATTCGTATTAATTAATGATTTAATAGTTTCTATATCAACATTTGTTTCTGCTGCTAATCTTTTAACCGTAAGTTCATAAACAACCTTGTCAGTAGTACCATCTAAATACTTAGTAGCTTCCCTTACATAATTAGAAACTTCATTAAAATCATTAAAGTTAGTCTTTTTCTTATTAATATCAAGTTTAAATTCTAACTTACTTATAGGATTATTTAGATGATTTATAAACATATCACTGCCCTTTTTAATTATGTAGTCATCAGGATCTAAATCTTCTTCCAATCTTATTATCTTTGGATCTAAGCCAATCTTTTCTAATTCATTAATAGCACTTATGGTAGCTTTTTCTCCAGCAGCATCACCATCAAAACACAATACTACATTCTTTGATAACTTTCTAATCAAATCAGCATGTTCTTTGGTAATTGCCGTACCCATGGTTGCAACCACGTTTTTTATACCTACTGTATAAAGTCTTATAACATCCATAAAACCTTCTACAATTATTATTTGTTTCTTTTGCCTTGCCTCGTCAAAAGCTCTATGATAATTATATAAAAGGGTACCTTTTTTAAAAATTATAGACTCTTTTGAATTTACATACTTGTTTTCATCCTCACCATTATATATTCTCCCTGAAAAACCAACGGTATTACCATCAGTATTACATAATGGAAACATAATTCTGTTTCTAAATGTGTCATAGATAAACTTATCTTTTTTACCACTTAAACCAATATCAATAAGTTCTTCTTCGGTATATCCTTTTGATATTAGTAATTTACTAGCATTATTATCTCCAAGTGATAATCCAATGTCAAAGTTTTTAATTACATCATCACTAATACTTCTCTTATTTAAATATTCTAGTGCTTTTTTACCATATACCGTTCTTATATTATTTTGATAATATTTATTAGCAGTATCAAACATCTTATAATATTTATCATATTTAATATCTTTTTTATTTGTTTTAACACTTGAAGCAATGTTTAAATTAATACCTACTTTATTGGCAACTTTAGATACCGCTTCAATAAAACTAATTTTCTCATAATTCATAACAAAATTAAATACGTTACCAGACGCCCCACATACAAAGCAGGTATATATTTGCTTCTCAGGAGATATACTCATACTAGGATTATGATCATCATGAAAAGGACATATTGCAAAATAATTCTTACCTTTTTGTTCAATTGGTAGGTACTCTGAAATAATGTCTACTATATTAACTTTTTTTTGAATATCCGCAATAATATCATATGGTATTTTTTCCATTTTAAAGTGCCTCCAATATATTATTATACAAAATTAGTTAAAACCCTCGTTTTTTCTTCAAAAAGTTAAAAAAATAACTAAAATAGTTATTTTTATTACTCTCCATCAATTATATCTTCTATTTTATTTACAGTATCATATAATGATAATTCTTCAAATTCAGAGTTCTTTCTTTCTTTAATCTCAATTAATTGATCTTTAATTTTGTTACCTATGGTTATTCTAATAGGTATTCCAATAAGATCCATATCATTAAACTTAACACCAACTCTTTCTTCCCTATCATCTAAAATGGTTGATATGTTTTGCTTTCTAAGCTCATTATATAAATAATTTGCAGCATCCATTTGTGCCTCATCTTCAGTATTAACAACTACTATAGCTACTTTAAACGGTGCTATTTCCATAGGCCATATAATTCCTTTTTCATCATTATGCTGCTCAACAACGGTAGCCATACACCTGCCAATACCAATACCATAGCAACCCATCCATACTGGCTTAGATTCATTATCTTTATTTAAATAATAAAGATTTAAACTCTCAGAATATTTAGTTCCTAATTTAAAAGTATTACCAATTTCAATACCATTAGTAAATGATAACTTCTTACCACAATTTGGGCAACAATCATCTGGTGTAATACATCTTATATCACCCGCTAAATCATAATTAAAATCTTTTAAATTAACATTTATATAATGATAATCAGTTTTGTTAGCTCCAACTATAAAGTTTTTCATATTTAACACTTCATTATCAACTATTATTGGTATGTCTAACCCTATTGGGCCAGCAAAACCAACATATGAATTAGTAACTTTTTCTACTTCCTCTGCCGTTGCTAAAACTGTATCTTTAACCTTTAATAACTTAGCTAATTTAACTTTGTTAACCTCATTATCTCCCTTTACTAAAACAGCATATAATTTATCATCTATATCATAAATAAGCGTTTTAACAAAGTCTTTTGGATTTTTATTTAGAAATGCTGATATGTCTTCTATTCTTCCAGCATCAGGAGTTTTAACTAATTGACGTTCTTCTTCATCATCAGTATTAATTTCAGTGATAACTGAACATTTAGCTATGTCAGCGTTAGTTGCATAACCACATTCATCACAAATCACTAGCTTATCTTCTCCAATATCACTAACTCCCTGAAATTCTTCGGATAATATACCACCCATAGCTCCGGTATCAGACTTAACTATTTTATAATTAATACCTAAACGGGCAAAAATCTTTTTATAAGCATTATACATTTCATTATAAGAATTATCCAACCCTTTTTCATCAATATCAAATGAGTATGCATCTTTCATTAAGAATTCTCTTACCCTAATAAGACCATACCTACATCTTGGTTCATCCCTAAACTTATCTTGTATTTGATAAATACTAAATGGCATATCTTTATATGATTTTATTTTGGCTTGAGCTGCTATGGTAAACAATTCTTCATGAGTAGGAGCTAAAACGTAATTTTTATCAAACCTATCTTTTAAACTAAACATATCATTTCCAAAAGCTTCTCTTCTTCCTGAAGTTTCATATATTTCTTCTGGTATTAAAGCTGGCATTAATAGTTCCCCAGCATCTATATTTTCTAATTCTTCTCTAATAATCTTCTCTATATTTTTTATTACCTTATATCCGAGAGGTAAATACATATAAACACCACTAGAATTTTTCTTTATCATTCCACATCTAGTGAGTAAGTTACCAGAAACAGATTCTTCTATCTTAGATTCTTCTCTTAAAGTATAAAAATAACTATTCTTAAGCTTCATAATCAAACTCCTCTTCTACTATACTAGTATATATCAAAACACTTTCTAAAACAAGAAAAAAGAACTAATTTTTCATAGTTCCAATCTTCTTAACTTGTCCCTTTTCTTCTTCATCATCTTGCACTTTTAGTTTAATATCTTCATATCTTAAAAACGTTTTTTGTAGCTCGCTAGTATTTATCATAAACTTATCATTTGCTAAAATAATAACACCAGTTGCTATAAAGAATAATAAACTGTCTCCTAGTTTTGCCTCTAATGATAAATTAGCAACTTCAGTACCATATTCATCATCATAACATTGCCAAGCACCACTTAATAATTTTTGATGATAATCATTCATTTTAAGTATTTTACCATCATTAATAAATGGTACGTACGTTTTTAAAATTATGTCATAAAATTCATATTCTTTATCCATAATCTTCTTAGCACTTCCTAAACTTTCCATACAATATCCCATCCAAAACCACCCATCCTTTTCTATAATTTGGTTGTTAATGTTTTTAATTTTTCTTCCTCTTCTTGAAGTTTTTGTCTTTCTGAAACCACTATACTTTCAGGTGCGTTACTAACATATTTTTCATTAGCTAACAGCTTTCTTCTTCTTTCAATACTATTAAGCAAAGTTTCTTTTTCTTTGTTTAAAGCCTCAATAGATTCTTCAGAAACATTACTTCCTTCATAGCTAAGTACGATGGTACCATATGAGAATAATAATTTAATTTCTGTCATTCCTTCAATAGAAGAGTTTATAATATCACACTTAAGTAGCTTTGTCAACACATCAATATTATTATCAATTATATATTTATCAGTATCTTTAAACTTATTAATAATACTAAACCCTTTAGGGATATTATTAGCACTTTTAGCATTACGAATAGTTACGATAATATTATTTAGTGCATCTATTTCTTTTTCTTCTTTACTAAATACTAATAATTTATTATATTCTGGATACTCACTTATTATTATTGATTCAGCATCTTTTACTGGCAAAGAATTGTATATTTCATCTGTTACGTATGGCATAAATGGATTTAACATTTTTAGAATACTTGATAATACGTATATTAGTGTTGATTTTGTGCCAATAGTATGTAATGCTTGAGCAAGTTTATCTGAAGATATTATTAAATCTCCATAAGTCATATTATTTCCCATAAATCCTGTTGCATTTAAATTTAAATCATTTTTACTTTCATTATCTATTAAAGAACACATTGTTTGATTTAATTCAAATTCTTTAATTAGATTTTTTCTATGGTATTTACTATATTCAAAGCTAAAGTTATTGTCCATTATAAACACCACCAAAACTAAAATATAACTATTTAACTATACATTATAAATTTTCAGTATCTAAAACAATATTGTTAATTTTATAATCTTTTTCAATTCCATTTAAAATTAATTTTTCTATAAATAATGTTGCTTTAAAGTCTTTTTCCGATTTATTTATAGCATCTTTTATATCAGCAGAACAATCTATATTTAATTCTTTAACAATTGTTTTTAATGATAGATTATTATTAGATTTTTCGCCTCTAACAGCACTTATTATTTCACACATCAAATCACCATTTAATGATTCATTATCAAATGAGTAATCTAAAGGTTTAATTTCTGTAATATGTACTGATTTCATATCATGATATATATCTTGATATATTTCTTCTGTAATAAATGGGAAGAATACACTAAAATCTTGCAACAATTTATAAAGTAACATATATACTGTTTTTTGTCCAGAATATCTAGCTTTCTCACCAAATTCCTCTGGTCTATACAATCTATGTTTTACTATTTCTATATAGTTATCACAAAAATTCCAGAAAAACTTTTCTAAAATATTTAAAGCTAATCCTATTTCATAATTATCTAAATATTTTAAATATTCTTTTTCCATTTTTATAAAATTACCTAATATCCATTTATCAACATATTCAAAATCACTAAATTCTTTATCTTGGTAATCTTCAAGGTGCATTTGAATAAATTTAGAAACATTCCATATTTTATTAACTAATTTTTTACCTCGAAGTAAAGTTTCTTCACTAAATGTAATATCAGTTCCTAGTCTTCCAGAAGCAGCCCAATATCTTACCACATCTGCAGAATATTGTTTTATTAAATCTAGTGGTTCAACTTTTGAATTTCCTTTACTTTTACTAATTTTTTCTCCCTTATTTGCCATAACGAATCCTGAAATCATTACATTATCCCAAGGTCTTACTCCAAAGTGATAATAACTTTTAACAATAGTATAAAAATCCCAAGTTCTTATTATTTCAGAAGCATTACTACGCAAACTCATAGGTTTTAAAATTGATTCATAATTATTTTTTTCACCATATCTCATATTAATAAGTGGAGTAACTGATGAAGTTGCCCATGTATCCATAACATCAGATTCAGGTATAAATTCTTCACAACCACATTTTGGACATTTTTTGATTAATGGTTTGTCAGTTAAAGGATTAACTGGTAATTGTTCCTTTGATGCAAATGTTGGTTCACCACATTCTTTACAATACCATACTGGAAATGGTACTCCAAAGTATCTTTGACGAGATATACACCAATCCCAAGCAACATTATTAACCCATTCCTCATATCTATTATGCATGTGTGTTGGATACCAATTGATTTCATTACCTATTTTTAAGAAATCTTCTTTATGATTCATAATATCTACAAACCATTGCTTCATTACAGTATATTCTACTTCTCTACCACATCTTTCATGAGTTTGAACTTCATGTTCTAATTCTTCAATTTTAACAATATGTCCACCTAATTGTAAATCCTCAACAATTTTTTTTCTTGCTTCCTTTATTTTTAATCCACCATAATTAGGTACAGAATCAATTATTCTACCATCATCAGTAAAAATATATTTAAGTGGTAAATTATATTTCTTCCACCATTCTATATCTGTTTGATCTCCAAATGTACAACACATAACAACGCCAGTTCCTTTGTCTATGGCAACTTTTTCATCCCCCATAATTGGAACATCAACGTTGATTACTGGAATATGTGCGGTTTTTCCTATTAAATGTTTGTTATTCTCATCATTAGGATTTACAAATACACAGACAATAGCAGGCATCAATTCAGGTCTTGTTGTAGCAATAGTAAACTTTTCACCATCTTCAACAGTTTCAAAATTTACATAGTTAAATGTTGTTTTAATAGTCTTTGTTTCTAGTTCAGCTTGTGCAATAGATGTTAAACATTCATTACACCATAACGCAGGGCTTTCCTTATGATAACAGTGTCCCTTTTCTATTAAATCCAAAAATGAAATTTGACTTATCTTTATGGTTGATGGGCTTACTGTTTTATAGTGCATACTCCAGTCTGTACTTACACCAAGTTTAGAGAATAAATCCTGAAATTCAGCTTCATATTTATCTGTTGTTTCATAACATAATTTGGAAAAATTTTCCCTACCAATTTCATGTGCTTTCTTACCTTGTTCCTTTTCTACCAATCTTTCACTAGGAAGACCATTATCATCAAATCCAAACGGATAAAATACATTATATCCACTTATTCTTTTATACCTTGCAATCATTTCTGCTTGTGAATAAGAAAATATATGTCCAATATGTATTTTTCCATTAACTGTTGGAGGAGGTGTATCTATTGAATACACCTTTCTTTGATCTGACTTAAATTCATATATCTTATTTTCTTTCCAATAATTTAACCATTTTTCTTCTTTTTCAAGTGAATTATACTTCTTATCTAACATTTTAATTCCTTCCTTTCATATAAAAAAGTTCATCCTGTATAAAGGATGAACTTATAGTCCACGGTACCACCTTAATTCACACTATAAATAGTATGCATCTCAAACACCTTAACGCGGTAATACGTATGTTCTTACTATTATTTCAGAATACAAGCTCACAAGCTACCTTCAACTATCAATATTACAAACTTACACCATTTGTTTGCTCTCTATAAATATTATATAATTTACTCCTCTTGCTCTTCGCTGATGTATTAATTATATATTTATTTTAATAAAATAGCAACTAATTATTTATTAAATACGATTATTTTATCTTCATACTTTCTTTTCTTACTATTTACATTATCATTATCTTTGTATGATGTGTGAATATTACCATGCCCATTTAATATAATTTCATCTATCTCTTCTTTAGCTAAAGAAATTTTTTCTAAAAGATCATCATAATTACTAATAACATCTTTGTTCTTTTCTAAAAAATCATTTACTTCTTCTAAAGTATATGTCTTATTTATTCTTTCTATTTTCTTACTAGCTTTATTATACATTACAAATGGAACAAACCCACTAAATAGTCCAAATATAGCTATGTTTTTAATAAAATCACTAGTACTATAATTTGATACACCATTAACAATAGTACCACCTAAAGTAGAGATCGTTATCCAAGCACAGAGTGCATTAACAATTTCTCTTTTTTTAGCCTTGTTAGAATCTTCTAAAATAGTCTTATAATTTTTATAAACAAATAATTTATTCATTATATTTAAATAAGATTGCTCTTTTTCATTTAACTCATTTAATTCTTCTTTTAAACTTATTAAATGCAAACCCAAATCTTCTTTATCTTCTAAAGTATTCATTATAATATCTCCTTGATAGTCATTATAATATCAAATAAGTAAAAAATAATCAAGATTTATTATCTTAATTATCTGCATATGTCTCCAACATTAACCGTTATTGTTGATTCAGTAATATTATCTGTGATTTTTAGAATATTTGTTTCATTTAATGCTACAAAAGTATAAGTAGCATTTAATTTATTGTCTGAAGAATTAGTCTCTGAAGAATTGCTGTAAATAGCTCCTTCAAAATCCTTAGGCCAGTAATAAGTTCCATACCTGCTTGTTATTCTAACTATTGTATTACTATCAGAACCATCAGATTTTTGATACCAATAAAAACCACCATTAGTTCCTACCGCAACACACGTTCCATTAGAATCCTTTACCTGAATAGCTTTAAATTCAGTACCATTAACAATGTCATCATTAGCTTTACTTATTAGACTAGTAGACGATGAAATCATTGCTAAAGCCGCTGCTAAAAACATTAAAAATGCTATTAGTAACGTATATAATATTGCTGATACTGCAAAACCTTTATTATTTAACATAGAACCACTCCTATTCTTAATAATTATATAATAACATTTTTTAAATAAAAAAACCATATTTTAATAAAATATGGCTAACAAATATATTAGTAGTACATATAATACTGTAAAGGTGGTATGTATGAATCCTAATAATATGTTTACAGGTAGATTTGCTAAATTTGTAATATTAATTATAGCTTTTTGTTTTATTACTTTCTATCAGGCTATTTTAACACTTATATTATGTGTTAGGTTTCAAGTATTTCTACTTTTCATCGATATTACCATTCTCTTTTTTGGTATTTTTTGCCTCTTGTTCCATAAATAATCTATCAGTAGTAAATAAATAATTGCATAGTTCGCTTACCTTTATGGTAGATAAAAACTCATCTTTATCAAAACTAATACGTTCTGGTATGAACAATATTACGTACATAAGTTTCTTTTCTTCATCAAGAAGAGGAAACTTTTTTTCATATTCTTTATACAATTCATTAAAATCATATTTTGAATAATTATTTTTATACAGCTTTATAAAGTCATATATTGGTAAGTCATAGGTTGCATGATTCCAACTAATTAATATGTTTTTATCACTCTTTATTAAATGATTAGGACTTAAATTATTATGTAATAACACGGTTCTCTTCTTAGGAATACTGCTTTCTAATTCATACCATTCATCTAGTGTTTTGTGGCAAAAATTAATACAGGAAAATATAGAACTACAGTTTCTTACTAGCATATATTCACTTGGTGACATAAATACTTTGCCTTCTATCATGGTAACTAAATCATCATAATAACTAAAAGTATCGTTTATTTTTTTCATTAGTCTTTCATATATTTCTTTTATTTCGTCTATTGATAAATCTTTATAATATACCGTTTTATTATGTAAAAGAGCATCTAATTTAACAAGATCACTCATCTTTTGTTCCTTAGGTGTTGAGGTATCGTTTACATAGTCATATACATAACCAACATTATCACAATATTCTAATCTTGGTAAATACTCAAATCCTCTAGAATTTAAATAATTATACATACCTAAAATATCATCTTGATTTTCTTTCGCTACAAATTTATTACCATCATAATCTTCATATATTATGCTCTCTTTTAATAATTCAATCTTTTTTATTTTACCACATTGCTTTTTTATTACTTCTTTTAATAAATTATTCATTAGTAATTGGTATTATAAGCTTACTTCCAAGAACAATATTATCAAGATTGTTATATTCTTCCATTATTTCTTTAGATACATTATACTTTTCAATAACGGTTTCTATACTTTCATTTTCTCTAATTATGTGTACTTTATAAGTACTATATTTTTCTTCACTACCTAAAAAATTACTTTCTAATTCAATTGTAGTACTTTCTTTTTTATCTTCAGTTTTAACCTCTTCATTAGTCATCTCTATCACCTCTTCTTCATTATCATCTATAAGCACATTATTACGCTCATCACTCGTTATAACATCTTTATCAAGTGCATCATCAATATCTACTATTTCCTTACTCTTAGGCTCTATTATTGGTTTATTATAATATGTTAAATTATCCACTAACACATCAATATGAACTCTTAAAATCTCATCATTAATTATTTCATAATAAAAATTATCAATATCCATTTCAACTTTTGATGCATCATACTTATCATCTAGTGTTATGTCAAAATCAATCTTATTTTCAAAAGATTCCTCATTAACACTTATATCATTAATTTTATATTTACCACTAATTATAAAAGTACCAACAACCGAATCATTATTTTCCATTTGTAAGTTATGTTCTAAAGCAATACTAGTTATTTCATTTATCCTTGTATTAAAGCTAACATCCTTAACAAACGGTATAATTTGTTTCATAAATCCATCTCCATTCATTAAAATATATGAAAAAAAGAAGAAATTATTTCTTCTTTTTAGCAAATAGTTCATCATATATTTCTTTATATTTTTCAATAACTATTATTTTCATATTATCCCTTATCTCTTTTGGAATATCATCAATATCTCGTTCGTTCTTTTTTGGTATAAATATGGTTCTAACACCAGACTTATAAGCTCCAATAGATTTTTCTTTTAATCCACCTATCGGAAGAACTTTTCCAGATAAAGTCATCTCACCAGTCATCGCATATGTATTTGATACCGATATGCTTTTAAGATTACTAATAATAGCAGTAGTAAGTGCCGTACCTGCTGAAGGCCCTTCTTTAGGTATGGCTCCTTCAATAGCATTAACGTGAATACAAATATTATCTAACTTAGATAAGTCAATTTTATATTCAGAAGCATGGCTCTTAATATGTCCTAAAGCTATTTGCATGCTTTCTTTCATTACATCTCCTAAATTCCCAGTAACCTTACTTTGCTCTTTAGAAGGATACGTAACAACCTCAATAGGAAGAATGTCACCACCGTACTGTGTGTATGCTAAACCATTAACAATACCCGAAACACTATCATCCATAACGTCAGTATCTTCAAACTTAGGTTTACCTAAATACTCTATTATTTTCTTATCAGTAACCTTAACGTTTATAGTGCTTTTATTATCTTCTATCATTTGTTTTACATACTTAACAACGATTTTATTTAATACTCTTTCTAATTCACGTACACCAGCTTCTTTAGTATACTCTCTAATTATTTTTAATATAATATCATCAGAAAATTTAATATTCTTATCAGTTAATCCATACTCAGCACACGCTAATTTTATTAAATGTTCTTTAGCTATAAACAATTTTTCATATTCAGTATAACTAGATAATTTTATTATTTCTAATCTATCCTTAAGTTCTTCAGGTATTTGCTCAATATAATTTGCGGTTAAAATAAACATAACGCCTGATAAATCATAATGTTCCTCTACATAATTATCATAAAACTTTGCATTTTGTTCTGGATCTAGTACTTCTAATAAACTACTAGCAGGATCACCCTTAATATCCTTGGTCATCTTATCTACTTCATCTATTAAGAATACTGGGTTGCTAGAACCACACTTTTTTAAAGCGTTAATTATTCTACCAGGGCAAGCTCCCATATAAGTTCTACGGTGTCCAACTATTTCTGCAGGGTCGTTTACTCCCCCTACAGATATTTTAGTAAAATTACGCTTCATTGCGTCCGCTACAGACCTTGCAAGAGAAGTTTTACCAACTCCAGGAGGACCAACCAAACAAATAATTGGAGCTTTATTTGAAACGCTTCTAGACTTTACTGCTAAATATTCAATTATTCTTTCTTTTATGTCTTCTAATCCATAATGACTAGCATCTAAAGTCTTTTTAGCAAATTTTAAATCCGTATTATCTTTAGTTTGCTTATTCCATGGCAAATCTAATAAAGTTTCAATATAATTTCTAATAATACTAGCATCAGGAGACATTTGTGGTGTTGATTCATATTTTTTCAACTCTTTATTTAATTTATCAATTATATACTTTGGAGCCTTTAATTTTTTGATTCTATCTCTTATATCGTCCGTATCATCATCCTTAGAAGATACATCGCCTAATTCTTCTTTAATTATTCTTATCTTTTCTCTTAGAATAAATTCCTTTTGAGATTTATCTAAACTGGTTTTTAACTTAGAATCTAAACTTTTTTCAATTTCAAATATATCTAACTCTTTTTGAATGTCTTCTAAATTCATCATAACTCTAGTATGAGGATTGACAGTTTTTAAATATTCATATTTTCTTTCATAAGTTAATGGCATGTAGTTAGCTACTACGTCCGCTAACTTACTAACACTTTCTATATCATTTATT
>CAZBUA010000007.1:0-1939 GCA_964494975.1 uncultured Muribaculaceae bacterium | reverse complement strand
ACGCTGTTAGATGCATAAGGTACTAAGTTAATATAATTTTCTAACTCGGTTTTTAATTTTCTAATTAAAGCCTCTTCATCAGATTTATCAATAGCATATCTTGTAGGAGCTGAAATCTTACCAGCAAAAACATTTTCTATATCTTCATACTGAACAAACGAATTAATAACCGCTCTTTTCTTACCTTCAATAGTTATTCTTATCTGCCCATTAGGTAAAACAACTTTTTTTGTAACTTTACCTATAATACCAAAATTAGGCAATTTGGAAATTTCAACTTTTTCTTCTAAATAATTAGATGGTGATACTAAAAGTACGTATCCGTCATGATTGTTAGTAGCTAAATCAATTATTTTCATATCAAGTTCGTCAACTAAATCAATTTTTAATTCAGCATAAGGAAGCACTATTATTCCTCTAAGTAGTATTATTGGCAAATCTGTTTTGTTCATAAGTGTCTCCCTTCATATATAAAATTTTACTTTTTATTATAAACTATGAATATTAAAAGTCAAGAATATTGTAGTAATTTAGTAGTTAAAATTAATAACAAAAAAAGCATCAAAATGATGCTTTAATTATTTCTTTAATAAATCTATTACCTTTTGAACTTTTATATCATATTTAATCATTTCAAGTCCACCAAAAGCCTTTATATATTCGTCTTTATCCATATCTCTGATTTTAGCCTTTTCTGCAGCATCCTTATCAGCTTCCTCATCGGTAGCATCAATTTTTTCTTGACTAATTACTTCATCAATTGCAAATCTTAACTTAACTCTGTTTTCAGCTTCTCCATGCATTTGATCTTTTAAAGCCTCTTCATTAGAATTAGTATATTTATAAAATTGATCTAAAGTAATACCCTGCATCTTTAATCTATCAGCATATTCTTCTATCATTCTATCTATTTCTTCATGAACTAATTCATGAGGAATTTCAACCGTTGTTTCCTTTAATAAAGCTTCAAATAACTCATCAATATATTTATTTTCAACTTCGTTTTCTTTTTGACTAGTCATTGTTTCTTTTATAGTTTTCTTCAAATCCTCTACAGACTTAACATCATCTAATCCTAAATCTAAGAAGAATTCTTCATTAAGCTCTGGATATACTTTTGCCTTGACTTCATGAACCAACACTTTAAACACTACTGGTTTTCCCTTTAAATCTTCAGCGTGATAATCCTCTGGGAAGCTTACCTTTACATCTTTCTTATCTCCAGCCTTAAGTCCAATTAAAGCTTCTTCAAAACCTGGAATAAAAGAATGACTTCCTATTTCTAGTGAATAATTCTCTGATTTTCCACCTTCAAAAGCTTTATCACCATCAAATCCTTCAAAGTCAATTATAGCAGTATCACCATTTTCAATCTTACCATCTTTAACTTGAAGATCAGCATATTCCTTCTTAATATTTTCTATTTCTTTTTCTACATCTTTATCTGTTACTTTAACAGCTTCTTTCTTTACTCCTAGTCCGGTATACTTTTTAATTTTTACCTCAGGTTTGGTAGTAAATATAAACTTATAAGTAACTCCAGTTTCATCAGCTTTATCAATTGAAACTTGAGGTTGCATAATTGGATCACCATCAAATTTCTTTAAAGCTTCTTTATATGCCTCTGAAACAGCATTGTCAACCGCTTCAACAACCAATGATTGTTTACCATACTTCTTTTCAAAAACGTCTCTTGGAGCTTTGCCTGGTCTAAAACCATCTATTTTTACTGTCTTAACAACTTTTTTAAAAGTTTCGTCTAGTATTTGTTTCCATTTTTCTCCATCAATACTGATAGTTATTTCATGTACATTCTTAGTATTTGCCATATATAATAATTCCTTTCTAAAACAATATGTATTATAACTTATTTTATAAATATTAGCAAGTACATAAAAAGCAATTTGAACAACAACTCAAATCACAATATTAATTTGCT
>CAZBUA010000006.1:18095-18586 GCA_964494975.1 uncultured Muribaculaceae bacterium | reverse complement strand
AAAGTTTTCTGGAAATAAAGGTCTCATAGGACGATCAATCATTCTAGCAGCAAGTGTTGCGTTATCTGTTGGTCTTCCTTCCCTCTTTATAAACCCACCAGGTATCTTACCTACTGAGTATAATTTTTCTTGATATAAAACCATTAATGGGAAGAAATCAGATAAAACGTTAGCATCCTTACTTACAACTACCGTTGATAAAACTACGGTATCTCCATATATTACAAGTACTGCTCCGTGTGCTTGTTTAGCTAGTTCACCAATCTCTACACTTAATGTTCTTCCTCTAAATTCTGTCTCAAATATTCTTTTTTCCATAATACATCTCCCTCTATTATATATAAAAAGGCACCCAAAAAAGAGCGCCTACCTTATACCTATTATTTTCTTAATCCTAAACTTTTAATTAATTCACGATATCTGTTAACATCAGTATCTTTTAAGTAGTTAAGTAAGTTTCTTCTCTTACCAACCTTCATTAACAATCCTCT
>CAZBUA010000006.1:0-18085 GCA_964494975.1 uncultured Muribaculaceae bacterium | reverse complement strand
ATGTTTACTTTTAAATGTTCAGTTAAAACAGTTATTTCTTCTGTAAGTACAGCGATCTGAACTTCTGGAGAACCAGTATCATTCTTATGAGTAGCATACTTTTCAATTATTGCTTGTTTAACTTCCTTTTTTAACATTTTGTTTCCTCCTTATTATTTATTCGCCTAATTCTGAGATTGCGGTTGGAGTTATCCAGCACCTAAGAATTGGTAACATTACTAATATACTATTATTTTATAACTAATGCAAGTATTATTTAAAGTTTTTACTTATTTTTCTATATAAACATTCTATAAGGTTTCATTTTGGTATTATCCTTATCATACGTCTTGTACATTGCTATAACATTATCATTATAAACAAATACTACCATATCTTTATTATAAGTATTATCAATAATACTTCCATGTTTAATTTTTTCATACAAATCATCTTTTATATTAACATAATCATGTTTTTTTAATAAATTATTAATACTTATTAAATTATAATTATTATTTTCTATATCCTCTAATGAACAAGCTTCATCTATTGTAAAGATACCCTGTCTTGTTCTTCTAAGGTCACTCATACTTCCAATGACATTCATATCATCATTAATATCTTTTATAAGGCTTCTTATATAAGTTCCTTTAGATACGTTAACCTTAAACTTATAGTTATGATCATCGCTGTATAAAAGTTCAATATTCTTAATAAATACTTCTCTTTTTGGTAAATCTACCTTTTTATTTTCTCTGGCATATTCATATAACTTCTTACCATCTATCTTAACAGCACTATAAATTGGTACTTCTTGCATGTGTTTTTTATTATTAAACTTATCTAATGAAAAGTCTAGTTTATCTTTTATTACTAAATCATTATTTGTTTCTAATACATTGCCATCAAGATCATAAGAATCAGTCTTAATACCCACTTTTACGCTTGCTACATACTCTTTATCATCACAAGTAAGCAATTCTACTAGCTTAGTAGCTTTACCAACACACAACACTAAAACACCAGTAGCAATAGGGTCTAAAGTACCAGTATGTCCTATCTTTTTAGTATTAAGTATTTTACATACTTTATTAACTACATCCCTGCTAGTCATTCCTTTAGGTTTATCAACTATAAGTATTCCATCCATAAATATCACCTTTATATATTTTATCATAAAAAAAGAAAGTATTATTACTTTCTTTTAATATATGGTATTGTAATCATTGTACCTTCAGAATCTTCATACTTAACTGGTTTTTTATAATATTCTTCAGCATTTAAAACCTCTTTAAAGTTAACTTCATAAGGAATATTATCATTTGATGAATTAATATTATTTAATTCTCCTAATAAAGCCATTACTTCTGGATCATTAATACCACCATTTTTATATGACTCATTAATTAATCTTTCAAAAGTTTTATAATCACTAACATCACGACTTTCAGCATAAGCTTCTAAAGCTTGTTTTGCTACGTTATGTATTCTATCTCTATCTTCTAATACTTTTTCATAATTAATTGATTTTTCTACCATAAATCTTATTTTGTCTGAAACAATATTACCTGCTTTTTCAAACTTACTTAATACTCTTTGAGAAATAGTATTTTCTTTGTTAAAATAATTCTCAACTAATACTGGTTTTATTTTTGATAAAATGTTTTTAGCAGCATAGAATCTAGGTCCACTTACTATATCGCTATCTTGTATCTTGCTTTCTATAGCATCAAGTTCTTCATAAGATTCTGCTGCAGCCTTTTTTGATTCTAACTTTTCTTGATATTTTTTACTATTTAAAATCCATTTAGCTGGAGCTCCCATAAATTCTATAAACAAAGTTGCAAAACCATATTTTTTACGAGAATCTTTGTTAACAGCTAAATCTCTAGATAATTCTACTTGATATTCTTCATTATATCTATCAACTATGTCTTTTACACCATCAGTATAATCTGACTTATTAAAATTAATATCTTCATAATGCTGAGTTGCTAAAAAATCAAACATTTTAACTAATAATCTAACATCTGATTCTAATAAAACATTTTGTGTTATACATAAATTAGAATATAACTCTTTAAAATTATCAATAGTTTTATTAACAAACTTAACTATTTCATTTTTAAAAGCTCTTTTTACTTCACCCTCAGGTAACTTAGCTATTTCAGTCGTTGCCTTCTTTAAATATTCTTTACTATAATTTTCTTTCATTTTGTTAATATATTCTCTTGCTTTTTTAGCAGTTTCAATATTAGCATCTTTGTTTTTTTCTTTGGGCTCTTCAACTATTGTTTCTTCAACTTTAGGCTCTTCAACTATTGTTTCTTCAGCCTCTGGAATTTCAATTATTGCTTCGCCATCCACTGAATCTTCAACTACGGTTTCATCTTCTTTTGGAATCTCAATTATTGTTTCATCCTTAGCTGCTCTCTCAAAAGAAGCTCCAGTCTTAGAAAAATCTAACTCAAAATATGAAATAATAATATTTTCAATATCTTTATGACTCATTAAGAATTCACGATAAACATTACTTTCTAATTCAGCATACTCTTCGTTTAAAGGCATACTTGTTATTAATTTATAATATTCATAAACATCTTTAGAATCTTTAAGAATTAATAAATATTTAGCTTGTTTCTTTATTACTTCTTTGATTTTAAACTGAATGTCTAACTTCTCAGAAGCAGCATTTATTTCTAACTCTTTTATTTCATTATTAATTTCTTCATCAGTCTTAGTTTCAGATGCTGCAACTATATCTCTTTTTTCTTTTGCAACAACTAAATCTAAAGAACCCATTTCTTCTATTAAAGATTCTATTTCTTTAATATTCTTCTCTCTTCTAGATTCTAAATTAAAATTTTGTTTACTAGGATTGTATAATTTTTCAAAACTATTGCTAGCTTTATTCATTTGATTATTCATACAAATTTTCCCCCTTTTTGTTTGAATGCCGTATATATTAGCATAAAAGGTATAAATTGTCAACTTTTTATAAAAAGAAAAAAAGACTTAAAGTCTTTATCTTATATACCTTAAAGCTAAGTATCCTATTATTGCAACAACAATCAATATTATTGATAAAATAATAACACTAACCTTACCACTTGCGTGACTTTCTACCTCAGGATCAGTACCATTATACATCTTATCTAAATATCTTTCGTAAGAATCACTAAAATAATAGCGATCAGTACCATTAAATATACCATTAAAGTAGTCTTTAAAGCTTTCTGGAAGCTTATTCTTATTCTTGTTATATATCTTTATAACTTCACTAGATGAAGCATTAGCATCTATTTTTGTGTTAATTAATAATTGTAAAGTAGTAATTGCAAAAGCATATAAATCAGTTTTTATAGATACCACTTTATTAATAGGATCTTTATACTTCTCTTCCACTTCGGTATTTATTACGTTTTCCTTTATAACAAAAGCATCACTATCAATTAATCTAACGTTTCCTTTTTTATCAAAAAATATGTTATCAGGATTTAAATCACATACGTATATATGATTATCATGTAGTTTTCTAACCACTTTTTCTATAGCTTTTATCTTATCTATTTTCTGTTCAAAACTATAAGACTTACTATCAGTCCACAAGTCTTCACCATCAGGAAGATAATCCATTACGTACCCTACAAATATCCCATCATAATAAACCAAATTTTTAGGTTTTATTATTTCTTGGAAAGTAAGCTTTTTAATTTCCTTTAAAGTTTCTTCCCTATCTTTTATATAAGTAAAAGATGATGACGTAAACATCTTTAGTATCTTTCCATCCTTGGTTAAATAAATATTTCCAGAACGTCCCGTAGCTATCTTTTTAGCTAGTTTAATATCTTTATAATCTATAGAATCACTTGGTATGTCCCTAAACTTATCATTTAATCTTCTTGTTGCTACTGCCGTTATTACACTAACACTTAAAACACTACCATCTTCATTCATAGCGGTTTCATAAAATCCTAATCCTTTATATATTGAAAGCATTTCGGTGTTATGTTCATCAACCGTTACCATCACGTTTCTAGAGCCAACCTCACCTGATATATAAATTATTGACTCTACAAGTAAGGCTTCCATATTCTTATTCTTAAATTCATCAAGAACGTATAATTTGTTTATCTCTACTTGAGATAAGCTATTATTACTTCTAAATTCAAAGGTAGCATAACCTATTAACATTTTGTTTGTTTGTATAACTACCGTAATTTTATTTTTAAAATATTCTGGTATTATGTAATCTTCTAAATCCGCTAAACATTCTTTTTTTAATACATCACTTGAAAAAGTATTAACAATATCAGAAAAAACATCAAAATCAGTTTCTAAAATACCAAGGTTAATATTTTCTTTTTTTACTAAGTTAATCATAATATCACCTCTACCTTTTATCATTATTTTAATTATACATTTTTTTTGCATATATTTCTACATAAATATCAAAAAAAGGATATTTTTATTTAAATTAGCAATAAAAAAAGAATAGTAATCTATTCTTTAATCATTTATTTCTTCAATAATTTTTTCTATCTTTGTACCATATGCTATGGAATCATCATATATAAATCTTAAATCTGGTATCTTTCTTATTTCTAACTTTCTTTTAGCTAATTCAGTCTTGATGAATCCTTTAGCAGCATTTAAATCATGAATACACTTATCTTTGGTAGCTTGATTAAACACGGTACAATAAACTTGTGCTAAAGAAAGATCGGTATCAACCTTTATAGCGGTTATTGTTACGAATTTTATATCTTCATCATATACTTCGTTTTGTAATATATCACTTATTTCTCTTACTAACATGTTAGCTATTCTTTCAGTTTTAACACTCATAATATACCTCCAACTATCTTTTTATTTCAATTAATTCATAAGCTTCAATAATATCTTTTTCCTTAATATCACCATAATTTTCTAAGGTAATACCACATTCAATACCTGCTTTTACATCTTTTACTTGATCTTTTTCTCTTTGAATGGTATTAATACCTCCGTCATACATTACAACACCATCACGAATGACCCTTGCCTTAGCATTAGATTTTATGATGCCGTCAGTAACATAACAGCCTGCAATATTACCTGTCTTAGAGAATTTATATATTTTTCTTATCTCTGCAGTACCAATAACTTTTTCTTCATACTCTGGATCTAACATACCCTTCATGGCAGTTTCCATTTCTTCTACCACTTTATATATAATGTTATGTAATCTTACATCAACACCATATTCTTTAGCAATATCAAGAATCTTACTACTAGGTCTTACGTTAAATCCTATAATTATAGCACTTGATGCGTTTGCTAGAACAATATCACTTTCAGTAATGGTTCCAACACCACTTCTTATAATATTAAGTCTGCATCCTTCTACTTCTATTTTGGATAAAGTGTTTTTAACAGCTTCTTCACTACCTTTTACATCAGCTTTTAAAACAATGTTTATTTCTTTCATACCTGCTGATATCTTATTAAATAAATCATCCAAACTAATCGCACTAGCTAAAGTGTTTACCTTTAGTTTAGAAGTCTCACTTCTTTGTTCAGCAACACTATGAGCTTGTTTTTCTGACTCAAAAGCCATAAATTTATCACCAGCCGTTGGAACTCCAGAAATACCAGTAACCTCCACAGGAGTACTAGGTAAAGCCTCAACTATTTCGGTTCCTAAATCATTTTTTAAGCTTCTAACCTTGCCGAAGAACTCTCCAACAACGATTGGATCGCCTAATCTTAAAGTACCATTTTGAATTAACAAAGTTGCAACAGAACCAACATTCTTGTCTAGTTTTGATTCAATAACAGTACCCATTGCATATCTTTTTGGATTAGCTTTTAAATCATTCATTTCTGCAATAACTAATAAATCATCTAATAAAGTATCAATTCCCTCATGAGTTTTAGCAGAAATATTTACAAATAACGTATCTCCACCCCAAGTATCAGGAGTAAGACCATTCTCACTCATTTCTCTCATTACTCTCTCAGGATTTGCTCCTGGTTTATCCATTTTATTTACTGCTACTATGATTGGAACCTTAGCTGCCTTAGCATGATCAATTGCTTCTATTGTCTGAGGCATAACACCATCATCAGCTGCTACAATAATGATAACTATATCAGTAATACTGGCTCCTCTAGCTCTCATCTCGGTAAAAGCAGCATGACCTGGTGTATCAATAAACGTTATTTTCTTATTATTATACATTACTTGATAAGCACCTATTGCCTGTGTTATTCCACCATGCTCGGTATCAACGATACTACTTTCTCTAATTGCGTCTAATAGTGATGTTTTACCATGGTCAACATGACCCATAATGGTAACAACTGGAGGTCTTTCAACCAAGTCTTCATCACTATCATTTACTTCAAACTGTTCAAAGTTTGCAATGTCAGTAGTTTCTTCCTTCTTCAAAGTTTTACCATATTCCAATGCTAAAACAGAAGCATCATCATAACTAATAGTAGTATTAGCCATGATTCCTAACATCATTAACTTTTTAATAACCTCTGCTACCGGTTTATCTATTTCTGAAGCAAAATCCTTAATGGTCATACCCTCTTTATACAAGATAACATCCTTATCCGTTTCTTCATTTGATACTAGTTTTTCTTTGCTCTTATACATAGCTTTCTTAGCATCTTTTAAATTAACTTCTTTTACTTTATTCTTTTTCTTCTTAATTGGAGAAGGTTCAGAACTAAAAGCAACATCCTTCTTATCTATTAAAGTATCAATAACCTCGTCATAATAGTCATCTTCTTCTATTTTCTTTATTATTTCTTCATCTTGATTATCTTCTGTGGACGTATTTTCTGATTCTTCATTTTGAAATGCATTATCTAATTCAACAATGGCATCATCATCTAACATATCATCTTTGTTAGATGCTTCAATACCAAGTGCTTTACACTTCTCTAAAACTTCTTCTGGTTTTTTATTAATATCTTCTGCGTATTCTAAAACACTCATCATGACACTCCACCTCTTTCTATTTAATTATTATTTATTATTTCTTCTAAACTATTATATACTTCATCGGGTATTGTAGTTTCTAAATATCTATCAAGAGCCTTATTACTCCTTGCCTTATTTATTACTTCTATTTCTTTCTTTAAATAAGCTCCCCTACCATTAGCTTTACCGGTTTCATCTACAAAAACGTTTCCTAAATTATCCTTCACCACTCTAATAAGTTCTCCTTTAGGATACTTTTCCTTAGTTACAACACAAGTTCTCATTGGAATCTTTTTTTGTTTTATCATCATAACCTCACTATTAAGATTGAGCTTTAGTTAAATCAATCTTCTCTTCTTTTACTTGATCTGGGGTCTTAACATCTATTCTGTAGTGTGTTAAACGCGCTGCTAACCTAACGTTTTGTCCTCTTTTACCAATTGCTAAAGATAAGTTATCACCTTCAGCAATAGCTAAAGCTTCATTATTTTTTTCATCTAAGATGTATACTTTTACTTCCTTAGCTGGTGAAAGTGCGTTCTTTATAAACGTAATAGGATCTTTGTCATACTTAACAACGTCTATCTTTTCTCCACCTAGTTCATTAGTAATACGAATTATTCTTGAACCCTTTTCACCAATACATGCACCCACGGCATCAACCTGTGGGTCTTCTGAATAAACAGCAATCTTACTTCTTAATCCTGCATCCCTTGCAACACTATATAAGATAACTGTTCCATCATTTAATTCAGGAATCTCATTTTCTAATAATCTTTTTACAAATCCGTAATGAGTTCTTGATAATAATATAAGTGGGCTTTTACCAGTATCATCTATTTTGGTAACGTATACCTTAATAGAAGATCCCATCTTTAATTCTTCTCCTTGGATTAATTCAGTCTTAGGTAAAATACCATGCATTCTTCCTAAATCAACATAATAATTTTGTGAATCTTCCCTAGATAAAGTACCAATAACTAGTTCTCCCTCTTTGTTTTCAAACTCAGCCATAATACTTTGTCTTTCAGCTTCTCTTACCTTTTGTACCAAGATTTGTTTAGCTGTAGCGGTTGCAACACGTCCAAAGTTTGTTAAATCAACTTCTTCTTCTATAGTTTCTCCAACCTTAATATCAGGAACCTTTTTCTTAGCATTTTTAAGAAGAATCTGAACATCTTCATAATCTTCTTCTTCTTCATCATATTCTTTTACTACCGTTAAATATGAATAACCTTTAATTTCTCCAGTTTTATGATCAATAGTTATTCTTATGTTAGGTAATCCAGTTTGTCTTGCATAAGCTTTTTCCAATGCAGAAGTCATTCCTTCAAATATGACATCCTCACTAATTGATTTTTCTTCACAAATTAGTTTTAGTGCCTTGATAAATTCTTTACCATTCATTTTACTTGTCTCCTTTTTCTTCTGAACATACGTCAAGTACGTACGCATCATCAAATTCATCTTCTATTGCATCAACTAAGGGGTTAATTATTTCGGTTGCACTAACACACGTATCAACGTCCACAAAAGGTTCCTTATCAATTGTGATTCTTAAAAAATACATTGCGCTTTCCTTAACATATTCCACCTTGCATACTTTTACGTTTATCTCGCTAAGTGGTCCTTCAATTAATTGCTTTACTCGTTCATCCATTTTAGTCACTCCTTAATTATAAAGAGCAGGACCACTAGGCCCTACTCTTTGTTGCTAAAACTATTATAACATACTTTTTTAATATATCAACCCTTTTATTATTTACAATTTGTTATTTTATTATTTAATATTTATGCTATTTTTGTTATAATCAAAAATAGAGGTGAATAACATGACTGATGATTTCATTAAAAACTTTTATGATAAGCATATTAAGAGTTGGTTTCAAAAGAATTATAAGTTTATAATAACAATATTAATATACATTCTTTATCAATGTAATTTTATTTTGGCAATAATACAATCTCTTGGATTAAACATATCTAGTTTACCTAGGATTCCAAGAATAGCTTGTTTTATGATAAGCGATATGATATATGTTGTAATTATTTTATTGATGTTTAAAAAGGAAATAAAAGCAGGTATTAAAGACATAAAAGAACATGCTATTGATAGGTCTTTGCTAGCGGTCAATTGTTGGATTGCGGGATGTCTTATAATGACTATATCTTCACTATTAATAAGCAGGGTTTTAAATCAAGGTATATCTGAAAATGAAGCTTTGGTTAGACAAGGTATAAAAATAGCTCCTGTGTACATGTTATTTACTTGCGCTATTGTTGCACCGATATTAGAAGAAATGGTATTCAGAAGATCATTAAGAGGATTTATTAAATTTAAATGGTTATTCATATTAGTAAGTGGTTTAGGTTTTGGATTATTACACGTACTTGGTAGTTACTCTAACCCATTAGATTTCTTATACGTTGTTCCTTATGGCGCAATGGGTTGTGCGTTTGCTTATTTGTATTCAAAATCAGATAACATTGTATTACCCATAGCGGTTCATATGCTGCATAACACGATATTGGTATTAGTGCAAATATTTGGAGGATAAGATGAAAAAAGAAGAACAGGTTAAAAAGAAAAAAACCAAAAAAAGATTACGTTGGCCTTTCAAAATATTACTAATATCAATACTAATAATTATATATTCCTTCACCATTGGTACTAAAGGTATTGTAATACGTGATTATAATATTAAATCCGGTAAGATAACAAGTGAGTTTTATGGCCTTAAAATATTACAATTCTCAGACTTGCACTACGGAAGTAGTACTGATGAAAACCTGGTAAAACAACTAGTGAAAAAAATAAATGAAGAGAAACCAGACGTCGTAATATTTACTGGTGACTTAATTAGTAAGAATTATAGTGCTACTGAAAAAGACAGAGCTTTTTTAAAAAAACAATTATCTAGCATTACTAGCACCCTTGGTAATTACTACGTTACTGGTGAAGAAGACTTTGATGAAGCAACAACCATTCTTAATGCTGCCGACTTTATTAATTTAGCTAACGGAGTACAATTAATATATAACGACACTAATAATCCAATATTATTAATTGATAATAAGAATGCTAAAACATATTTTGAAAGTAACGAAACGGTACCTGACTTTAAAATTTTAGCAATTCATAATCCTGATGATTTTAACAACGTTAAGCAATATAACTTTGACATCGTAATGGCTGGTCATACTCTTAATGGTCAGATAAACATACCAAAGTTAAAAGAATTGTTTATTGCTAGTAAGTATACTGATAGTTATCAAAAAATAAATAATACAAAATTATTTATAAATCCTGGTATTGGTACTGGTAAGATAAAGGCTAGATTATTTAATCACCCAACAATTTATCTATACAGACTAAATAAAGTAACTACTTCCTAAGAAGTGGTTACTTTTTCTATTGGCAATATTATTTTAACCGTAGTACCCTCATTTTGTTTTGATGAATACTCCATTATACCATTATGCTTTTCTATAATTTCCTTAGAAAAGCACACTCCTAGACCAGTACCATCTTTTTTTGTAGTATAAAATGGTGTTCCTATTTTTGATTTTGTTTCTTTATTCATACCCCTGCCATTATCCTTTATTCTTATTATATATTTATCTTTTGATATTTTAGCACTCAAGTTAACAACACCATCTTTTTCTATCGCCTCTTTAGCATTTTTTATAGCGTTTATCAAAACTTGCTTTAGCCTGTTATAATCACCATTTATAAATGCTTCTTTATCACATAATTCATATTTGAAATCAACGTTGCCATTAAATATCATTTTAGCTTCATCACAAGTATCTTCTACTAACAATCCAATATCCATATTATTCTTATCAACACTTATCTTAGATACGTCAGAAAAGTCCTTAAGAAGTGTTAATGTTCTATCTATTTCTTGATCTATTATACCAATATACTTATTAGCTTTTCCAACGTTATTAATATCAAACATTTCTAAATATCCCTTGCATACCGCTAAAGGGTTCTTTATCTCATGAGTTATCTTAAACAAAGATTGATAAAGTGTTTTTTCCCTAGTTATTTCTTCTAAAGAATGATACATGTTAACAAGTTTTTCTAATCTTGAATATAATTCTATTACTAAGTAAAACACCGCATACATAAATAATAGTAATATTAACATGTATATTAGTTTATCAACCGATAAAAACTGGTTTGGTAAGAATATTGATATAACCATCCCAAATAATATCTTAATAATGATAAAAACATTTATTTCTTTTAAGGAAGTAGCATAACATAAAGCAAATATAATTACGTACTGAATTATAAAAGCATATATATTAACATCATATATACCTGCTAAAAAAGTAGCTGTTAAAAGTGATAAGATAACACTTGAGACCACTCTTTTTTTATACATAGCTATTAATAGTGGTATGTTAATTAGAAATGAAAACTCTATTGGTAAGGTTTCAAACCTGTAACATAGGAAAAAACTAGAAAGCAAAGCAAGATCTAAAAACAATTGATTTTCTTTCTTATAAGTAGTCTTTGTAGATACTAAATACAGAAAGTAACAAAGTATTGGCATTAATATATAAATTAGATTTAAAAACACAGACGTTATCATATAATCATCCCTTTCAATACGGAAATCATACAACAAGTTCTGTGTAGTATTTTGTCGAATATTGTAAAAAAAACTAAATATTTGTAATATTTAGTCTTTATTTAGTTGCTCAATATATTTTTTTAACTTTTTAGCATCATCTTGAAAGATAATCTTCATGGTATTATCTATCTCAACAATTCCCCTAGCTCCTAACTTTTGAATCCCCTCTTTGTTAACTTTAGAAGGATCCTTTAAAGTTACCTTAAATCTAGAAACACTAACTTCCATACTTACGATGTTCTTTATACCACCTAAGTACTCAACTAGTTTGTTTGCTTCGTATTTAAAATCTGGTTTGCTAGCCTTAATAATTACTAACGCTATTAAAATCAATACCGCTATAATAATAACATATTTTAAAATATCCATATAATCACCCTAATTGAAATTATATAACATAAGGTTTAAAAAAGCAAGTCAAATGGTACTATAAAAGGGCTTTTAAAGTGGTACTAATTATATAGTTTTGAATAAGCTACTAATGAAAAAGATAGAAAGGGTGAATATTATGTGTGATAATTCTAGTTCAAAATGCAACTGCATTGCAGAAATATTAAAAGTTATATGCATCTTACAAAGTGAGGTGTGTCCTGGTGATACTTGCTTAGAGACTTGCACAAGAGCATACTTTGGTCCTTCATCATCAGTTGATTTTAATACAAGACCAGTGACCCTATACACTTGTAATGGATCATTAATAACAATGCCAGTATCTAACAATCCTGGTGAAGAAACAACTTCTAGCATCTTTAGAGTTGAAAAAATTGATGGATGTTGTGCAACACTAAGAGTATTAAACTACGATACACAAACAACTACTTATACTGCTACTAATTCATTTTTCACAGTCAACACCGATTGTTGTTGCTGCATAAAATGTTTGGCAGATACTTACGTAGAAAACATATAAAAGGCCACATAGTGGTCTTTTATTTTATGTCTGAAATTTCTTCTATAGGAATTCTTTCATTATCCATTGTTATTAAAGTATTATCAATAAACCCAACTATTTTCTTTTGTTTATTTTCACCATTTTTATACATAATAATAACGTCAGCTTGATATATGTAATCTGGTCTTGCAAAGATATTGTTAATTTTCTTTAAAAGTGACATCTTATCAATACTTACGTTTCTTGTTGGTGATTCTTTTACATCTTCTTCAGCATGATAATAAAATTCTTTTTGAATCTTAGACTTAACATTCTTAATCTTATTCTTATAAATTTCCGGAAATTTATCTTTCATAAAACTATCCTCCTAAATAATTTTATGAAAGATAATAAAAAACATGAATGGCGGTGATATTATTAACAATAAAATTGATAAATACAAAATAGTAATTCCAATAATTATTTTTTTTATAATTAGTATATTATCAATATATGGTGCTGGAACTAATATTTTAACCAAACAAATATTGTGGTACATAGTTGGCTTTTTAATAATCTTGTTTTCTTCTAAATTTAAATGTAAGAACGTAATTGACATAGCTTACATATTATATATACTTGGAAACCTACTACTATTCTTGTTATTAATATTTGGTAACGAGATTAACGGTTCTAAATGTTGGTTTATCATTCCTGGTATTGGTTCTTTTCAACCTAGTGAGTTTATGAAAATAATATTAATTATAACAAATGCAAAAATATTAACAGATTATAAAAAATCACATCCTAAAACAACTTTTAAAGATGATTTAAAAATATTTATAATAATTATGTTAATAACCTCAGTTCCGAGTGTTCTAACCTTTCTAGAACCTGATACCGGGATGGTAATAATATACTTCTTTATATCGTTTGTGATGCTATTTATATACGGAATTAAAAAAAGTATTTTTATAATGATTATAAGTATCTTAATAATAGTTATTGGATCATTTTTATTTTATTATTTTAATTATCAAGATGCGTTTATAAACCTATTTGGCACTTCATTCTTTTACAGAATAGACAGACTCACTAACTGGTCAAGCAATAGTGGTATGCAGATAACAAACGCCCTAGCGGCCATAAAGTCCGCTGGTTTGTTTGGGTTTGGTATAGGTAACACACCAATATACATTCCGGAAGCTCACACCGATTTCATTTTTTCCGTTTTTGCTAATAACACCGGATTATTAGGAACCATTATATTATTAATAACAATAATTATATTTGATTTTAACCTATATAAAATATCAGAACATACTAAAGATTCACTCTATAAACTAATAATAGTAGGATTCTTAGCCATGATAATATATCAGCAAATACAAAATATTGGTATGAATATTGGTCTTCTTCCAATTACTGGAATTACCTTACCTTTTATTAGTTATGGTGGTTCTTCCCTACTTAGCTACATGCTTATGATAGTACTTATTATAAATTATAATAATAAAAACGAATTAAATAAATAAGGTTGTAATTATTTTAAAAAAAATGATATAATGATGATAATAGGAGTGATGTTATGATAACCACTAATGCTAGGGATATTGCTACTAACGAGATGTCTAGAAAAAAATCTTTTGAACAACAGTATAATAAGATTATTGATTTATCAATGAACAAGTTATCTGAAGACTTAATTGATGTGTTTAGATATTATGGAATACCATATAATAATGATGATATTTCTAAAAATATAGAAAGTACCCTATTACCTCAACTTAAAGACAAAAGATATTATTTAAAGATTTGTAATAGTCATGTTGATGCTATTAACAGTTGTATGGATGCTGATAATAAATTAACTACCATGATAATTAATTCTTCTAAAACAAGTCAAGAAAGTTTATTAAACAATATTAATTTTGATGAGGCGTTTAATAGGTTTAAGCAAAATATTAATTCGGTATTATTTAATAAAAATCAGCAAGAGGAAATAAATAAAGCTATAGAAAAATGTAAACAAAATATTGAAAATCAAGTTAGAGAATTATTAAGAGCATTGGTAAATGATAATAAGATGACTCTTGAAAAAATGACAAATACAAAAATAGATTCTATTGATCAAACTAATATTCAAGTATTTAATATGCCAGATAAAGATGCCATAACATATTTAGAAAACAAGTTTAGCACCATGGATGATATTAGTGTCATGGAAGAAATTAACACTCTTGAAAAATCAATACCATTTGGTAAAAACGAAATAGAAAATTATTTAAAACAAAAGAAACAGGAAATAAGTAATAAATTAGTTAGCGTTAATCAAATATAAATAAAAAAGATCTTTCTTAAAGAAAGGTCTTTTTAATTTTACATGGTGACGCGTACGAGGTTCGAACTCGTGAATGCCGCCGTGAAAGGGCGGTGTGTTAAGCCACTTCACCAACGCGCCAGTTTTGTTTTGTTAAACAATAAAATGGTGGGCCTGAATGGACTTGAACCATCGACCTCACGCTTATCAGGCGTGCGCTCTAACCAGCTGAGCTACAAGCCCATTTAATGTTACTGGTAAAACTGACTATTTAATTCTACTATATAAAGATTAAAAAATCAACATTTTTTTACTAAAATTTGTCAAAATAGCCTAACAAGTACGAAATCTTCCTTTAAAAATAACTTCATGATGACTATTTCTTATTACTTATAACGTTATATACATCATTATGTATTTCTTCAATACTTTTAAAACTATTATCCCTATCACACTTAATCATGTCCCAGTTTAAATATTTAGCAACAAACATTGCGTTATCATATACTTTTTTCATGAAGGATAAATCCCTTTCGTGAATATCATTTATAACGCCCTCATTATCAACTCTTCCAGCCCTTAATTTTGTTACAACATCAAATGGAGCGTATAAAAATATAACACTATCAGGTTTTTTAATACCTAATTTATTATATTCATAATCAGTTACGAAGTCGATAAACTTCTTTTTTTCATCTTCATCTTCAATAAGTGCTGATTGATATATTATACTTGAAGTTGTATATCTATCAAGTAATATTGTCTTACCATTATTAAAATTTTCTTTTAAACTTTTATTCCAAGTTACCGCCCTATCAATAGCATATAAACTATTTACAAAATAAGGAGACAAAGTACTAGGATGACCAAACTCACCCTTTAAATACATCTCTACTAATGCTCCCTCTTTAGTATTATAAGATGGGAAATGGTGCATAACTACTTCGTTACCATCATCCTTTAATCTTTTAGATAACATCTGATACTGTGTAGTCTTTCCAATACCATCACAGGCACCTTCTATAACTATTAACTTACCTTCCATTTTAACCTCCTATAATACTTTTATTTTATCATATCCTCGTTCTATAAGTTCAACAAAATTAACAGGAAGCTTTGGTTTTACACTTTCTATTAAATAAATGTTAACCCCATACAAAGCTTCTGCCATCGCACCAACAATACATGCGTTCGTATCAGTATCACCACCATAAGATATTATGTTTGTAATACTCTCTTCAAACGTAGTTGAATTAAATAATGCGTATAAGCAATTATCTATGGTATCAGAACAAGTATAATTAAACTTATCAAACTTATTATGTTTTAAACTAATATTTAGTTCTTTTATAATTTCTTCCTTAGAATAATCCATACGTGCTAAAAGAATAATTAATGCTACCAAAGTAGCGTTATCTATTGCCTCTTTAGTATCATGTGACGTACTAGTAGCTAAGTAAGCGTTTTTAATTACGTCTTCTTTGGTATTAAACAAATACCCAACTGGTGAAATCCTCATCATAGCGCCATTACCATTACTCTTACCTTCACTTTTTTTATTTATCCAATTTACAAATCCAGGTGAAAAAGGTTTATCAAAATAAGGTGTGATATCAGGTTTATAATCTATGTATTTCTTACCATATTTTCTTAACATAGAGTCATATTTTTTATTATCTAAAATTGCATTTAAAATACCAATTGTTAAAATTGTATCATCACTAAAAAAGCCATCTGCTTTTATTAAACTACCTATATTATCTAACTCATGAGTTTTTAAAAATTGATCATATTCATAAACAGAGCCCGCTACATCTCCTATGATAGCTCCCCACATAATATCAACTCCAATATATTTATTATATCATATAAATAAAAAACTAATCATTACGATTAGTTATTTACAAATGGTGGAGCTTAGGGGATTCGAACCCCTGACCTCCTCGGTGCAAGCGAGGCGCTCTAGCCAGCTGAGCTAAAGCCCCAAAATTTATTTGCGTTATCAAAACGCATACTAATAATATCAAAAAGAATAATAAAAATCAATAGTTATTATTATTTTTTCTAAAATTTTATTAGAAAAATGGTCGGAAAGACAGGATTTGAACCTGCAACCTCTACGTCCCGAACGTAGTGCCCTACCAAATTGAGCTACTTTCCGATAATGGTGTTCAAGATGAGATTTGAACTCATAATCTTTACCTTCGGAGGGTAACGCTTTATCCAGTTAAGCTACATGAACAAATAATACATGTTAATTATACACCTAAATAATACTTTTACATAAAATACTTTGATTGTAGGAGGAAACATGATAGATTGGTTTATTAGTTTAAGTCCTGAGTATCAAGCTTTAATAGCAACAATATTTACTTGGAGTATAACCACGCTAGGTGCTGCCTTGGTATTCTTCTTTAAAAAAGTTAATCGTTTTTTTATGGATGCAATGCTAGGATTTGCTGCTGGGGTTATGATAGCATCTTCGTTTTGGTCATTATTAGAGCCTTCAATAACAATGTCAAAGTCTTTAAAATTAACGCCTTGGTTAGTAGCGTTTATAGGCTTCTTTGGTGGTGGATTATTACTATTTATTGGAGATAGAATCTATAATGCAATAGATAAGAGAAATAAGAAAGAAAAAAATAATAGTTTAAAAAGATGCTTAATGCTTATCATATCCATTACCATTCATAACATTCCTGAGGGTTTAGCGGTTGGAGTTGCCTTTGGATCATTAGCTTATGGATTAGATGGAGCCACTCTAAGTTCTGCTTGTATGTTAGCTTTAGGAATAGGGCTTCAAAACTTTCCTGAAGGAACGGCCGTTAGTGTGCCTTTAAGACGCGAGGGAATGTCACGTATGAAGTCTTTTTTCTATGGACAATTAAGTGCCATTGTAGAGCCTATTTCCGGTGTTATAGGAGCTGTTATAGTAATGAGAGCTAGATACTTATTACCCTACCTGTTAGCATTTGCAGCAGGTGCCATGATATATGTAGTTGTTGAAGAATTAATACCCGAATCTCAAACAAATAAAAAAAAGGACTTTATGGCCCTATTTACACTAATTGGTTTTGCAGTAATGATGATATTAGATGTAGCTTTAGGTTAAAATGATGATGACATCATTTTTTCTTTAGTTACAATTTTCATCTTCTAATTCTATTTCTATGGTTGAATGTCCTATCTTAAATCCTCTTAATACCCTTCTAACTTCTTTTTTTATACCTATGGTATCAGTTAGTTTAACCTTATCATTAATAACTAAGTGAAAGGTAATAAAAGAA